>JALVES010000306.1 GCA_027030635.1 Saprospiraceae bacterium
ACACTTCCCCGACCCCGGCCAGTGGAGCATCCTCATCGCCGACAACGGCTCCACAGACGACACGCCCCGCATCGCAGAAGAACTCTGTCAAAAACTCCCGGAAGTCCGGTTCATACGCCTGCCCGAGCGGGGCGTCGGCCTGGCCCTCAAAACCTCCTGGGCACAAGCCACCACCGACATCATCGGCTACATGGACCTCGACTTCTCCACCGACCTGCGACACTTCCTCCAAGCCTGGGAAATGCTCACCCAAAAAGGCTGCCAACTGGTCTATGGAACCCGCCTCCACCCCCAATCCAAAGTCATCGGCCGAAGCCTCAAACGCGAAATCAGCTCGCGCGTCTTCAACTTCATCCTGAAACGCTATCTCGGCGTCCATTTCTCAGACGGCATGTGCGGATTCAAATTCCTGCACAGAGACATCTACCCCCGCCTCTACGAAGCCGGAGCCCAAAACAACGGCTGGTTCTTCTCCACCGAACTGCTCGTCACTGCCGAATGGACCCACATCAACCTCTGCGAACTCCCCGTCACCTGGACCGACGACCCACACAACAGCCGCGTCAAAATCATCCCCCTCGCCCTGCAATACCTGAAGGCTATGAAAAACTTGAAAGAATGGAAAATTAACCAATGAAAGGTTGTCGGTTGTCGGTTGTCGGTTGTCGGTTGTCGGTTGTCTGTTGCACAACTAAAGGATCGGGGAGCTGACGCAAGGAAGACCCCCGAGCCGGCCTTTGAAACTAAGCAAGTCTCCAAAAATCCGCTCCCCGATCTTCCGCTTTCGCTCCAGCCCGCCTGCTGCAGGCAAGCTCGGGGATCGGAGATGAGTTCCCGAAGCGCCCACATAAAAACGCGATGCGAAGCGAGCGTAAAATCAAATTAGAACGCGAAGCGTTCCACATTAGAGCGCTTGCGCTCCACATTAGACGCGAAGCGTCCACATTCTACTCCCCCCACCGAAACATCCCCTCCACCGAAAGCCCAATCAACTCCAAAGCCCTGTCCACCACCGTAGCGGCCAGGCTGCGCATGTCTTTCGGGCGGGAATAGAAAGAGGGCGAAGCCGGACAGATCACGCCTCCGGCCAGCGTTATTTGGCGCATGTTTTCGATATGGATGAGGCTGTAAGGCGTCTCGCGTACAACCAACACCAGGCGGCGGCGCTCTTTTAAAATGACATCTGCCGCCCGGGAGACCAAATCGGTGGAAATGCCCTGGGCCATGCGCCCCACTTGCCCCATCGAACAAGGGCAGACGATCATGGCTTCATAGCCCGCAGAACCCGAGGCAAAAGGCGCCATGAAATCATCGGGCCGATAAAAAGTAAAGGCCGGATATTCCGTTTCCCGAAAGGGTGAGCCCAACTCCAGCTCCCACGTCAGGCGGGCATTTGGCGAAAGCACGACCCCGACCTCCGGCCCTTGCATGGCAGCCAGTTTCTCCAACAAAACCGAGGCGTAAATGGCACCGCTGGCACCTCCTATGGCGACAATGAGCTTCATAATCAAAATTTGCTCTCCTCTCTGTCAAAGGAGATTTGAAAGGCCTGCACAAGGCCAAAGTCTGCGATATAAGCATTTCTGTGTATCTTGTGCCCGCATAACAACAGACAAAATGCTCTGCCCCTCCCTGTGGAGCAGTCTCAAAGATAGAAAAATCAATGCGAAATATGCCCGGAGAAGACCACGACATCAGCAAACTGCTTTTTGAAGAAATCGAACGCAGGCATGAAGGGCCCATGCATTGGAAGAAAGTCGCCCAGGATTTGCTCGGACTCGGGAAAAGCGCTCTGTACAACCGCCTGCGCGGCCAAACGCCCCTGCTGCTCTCCGAGGCCATCATTCTGGCCAATCACTTCCACATCTCACTGGATTCCCTGCGGGCCAATGACCACTTTATCATTGCGCGCCACAGCGCCCAAAACATGCCCAAGCACGCCAAACTGGAATACTACCTGAAATTTTTGCTGGAGCAATTTTCGCAGGAAACCTACTCTTCGGAAACAAAACTCTATTTCGCCAGCAACGATTTACCCATCTTCTACTACGCACTCTCGCCCGAGCTCTTCGCCTTTAAACTCTTTGCCTGGGGCATTGCCATGCCGCATTCCGAAGAAGAACGCAAACACAAATTCTCGCTCAGCAAAAGCTTAAAGCAAAACGGCCACCTGCTCGAAATCGTCCGGCAAGGCCTCAACGCTTACAACCAATACCCCTCCGTGGAAATATGGCCCACGAAAATCCTGGAAAACACCCTCAACCAACTGGAATTCTATAGCCGAACCCATCAATTCGAAAACCCGGAAGAAATCGAACTGACTTACGAGGCTCTCGAAAAACTCATCGTCCACATATTTCACTACTTCGACATGGGTAAAAAGCCCTGCGTCAGGGAATCCGACAACTCGCAGGAACTGGCTGTCTATTACAACGAAATCATCCAGGTCAACTCCATCCTTCTGGTGGACGACCCCGCCTTCAAAAAAGTCTATTGCGTCTTTGACAGCCCTCATTTCCTCTCCAGCAGCAGCCGCTGGTTGGAAAAATATACCAAACTTTGGTTTCAATACCTGATGCGCTCCAGTTCCCTGCTCTCCGAAAACAACATGGGCCTGCGCAATGAAGTGCTCGAAAAATACAAAAAGCAAATACGTCAATCCCGGGACAAAACGCACAGGATATTGGAGCTGTAGCAACAATTTTTGTCCTGTCATGTTTATATACTCAACGAAGTGGTTTGAGCGGCTTGCGCCGCTCAAACCACTTCGTTGAATACCAATTAAATTTCTGACACCATGAAAAAATGGATTCCCCTGATTGCGCTGACAGCTCTTGCCCTCGCTGCCTATGCCTTCATCAACAAACCTGCTTCCCTTTTGTCATCCTCTGAAAACGACAAGGAAATGCATTGGTATTCCTGGGAGGAAGCCATCGAAGCCCAAAAAAAGGAGCCCAAAAAGTTGCTGGTGGATGTCTATACCGACTGGTGCGGCTGGTGCAAACGCATGGACAAAAACACCTTCAGCAACCCCAAGGTACAGGCTTATATCCAGGAGCATTTCTATCCGGTAAAATTCAATGCCGAGCAAAAAGAAGACATCCACTTCCAGGGAGAAACCCTCAAGTGGGTACCCAACGGCCGCAGAGGTTATCACGAGCTGGCAGCAGCCCTGCTCGACGGGCGCCTCTCTTTTCCTTCCCTGGTTTATCTCAATGAAAAACTGGAGCGCATCACCATCTCTCCCGGCTACAAGGATGTGAATCAGTTGATGAAGGAGATGAAGTACATTGCCGAAGAGCACTATCAGGATACTCCCTGGGAGCAGTTTCAGGGGAAAAAATAAATTTTCCCGGAATTTCCAATCTTTTCTTAGCTTTGCCGTAACAAAACGCGAGAGGAGCCCGGGCTCCCCTCGCGCTCCAGGTTCAGAAAAAGAAAAACAGTGGAAAGCTCACACTATCGCAAAGCCCTGCACAAGCAGACACAACGCCTGAAAACCAAAATAAAAGGAACGCTTAAAACCTTAGTTGCCAGGCTTCCCCTTCTCTCCGGCATTTTACAAAACCGCTTTGTACGGGGGCTGTTCCTCAGTGCTTACCAAAGCAGGTATGCGCTTTCCGGCCTGACCCTCACTGCCGTGATGCTCGTTTTGGGTATCAGAAACCTGGACCAACACAGTCCAATCCAGGCTTCCCTGGCCGGCAACCAGGATATAACCTTAGACGCCTTCCCCATTCAAATCCCACACCTCAGGTACGGCTTTGCATTGGATACCTTCCAGGTTACCGAAGGCAGCATACAGCCCAATGAATTCCTCGGCTCCCTTTTGCAGGAACACGGGCTCAGCTCAGTCGAAATACAGGAGTTGGTACAAAATGCAGAAGGCATTTTCGACATCAAATCGCTGCGCACAGGCAAGCCCTACACCTTTTTGGCGAAAGCCGGAAAAGAAAAACCCGACTACTTCATCTACGAACCCAACGTCTATGTCTATTACGTCTTTGACCTCAACGGCAAAAGCGTAAAGCGCGTAGAGCGCCCCGTGCAAAAAAAATGGAAAACCGCCCTGGGAAAAATCGAAACCTCCCTTTGGAATGCCATGACTGAGCAGGGCCTGGATTATGCCCTGGCCGCCAAAATGGAAGATGCCCTGCAATGGTCGGTGGATTTTCACCACCTGCAAAAGGGCGACCGCTTCCAACTGTTGTACGAACAGGAATACATCAACGGCCGGCCCGTAGGCATCGGGCAGGTTTACGTGGCGCACTATCAAACGGGCGAGAACGAATTTTACTCCATCTGGTACGACGAAAACAAAGAACTGCAGGGTTATTACGATTTGGAAGGCCGCCCCATGAACAAGGGCTTCCTCAAAGCGCCCGTAAAGTTCTCTCGCATCTCCTCCCGCTTTAACCCCAGCCGCCTGCACCCCATCTTAAAGCGCAGGCGCCCGCATCTCGGCACGGATTACGCCGCTCCTTACGGCACACCCATCATGGCAGTAGGCAATGGCGTCGTGGTAGAAGCCAGATACTCCAGAGGCGGAGGCAACATGATCAAAATCAAACACAACGAAACCTATAGCACCCGCTATCTGCACATGCAGAAATTTGCCTCCGGCATACGGGCAGGCACTACGGTTAAACAGGGGCAAATCATCGGCTATGTCGGCTCTACCGGCCTGGCCACCGGCCCGCACGTACACTTCGAGTTCCTCAAAAACGGCCATGCCGTGGACCACACCAAACTCTCCTTCCCGCCGCCCGACCCGCTGCCGGAAAGCGAGTTGCCGAAATTCTTCGAGCTGAGAGATCAGTATATGAAAATCCTGAATGGCGGAAGCTAAAAAGGCATGTGTTAATTGAGCATAGCCCGCGTATCCATATTTGCCAATACGGTGAAGTGGTTGCCTTTGCTGTACATGATGTCGCGCCACAGATTTTCCGGCTCGTTTTTAAAGAGATAAGCCGGCTCCATATCGGCTACAATCCAGGAGCCATGATCCAACTCATGTGCGAGCTGGTCCTCTCCCCAGCCGGAATAACCGACAAAAAAGCGCACACTGTCAGGCTGAATGAGATGCTGCTCCGCCAAATCGTGCAACTGCCCGAAATCCCCTCCCCAATAAACACCCGGAATGACTTCCTGAGCGTCATTGATGACGTCGGGCCCATAGCAGTGCAGGAAGTGCAGGGTATCCTGCTGAACCGGCCCGCCCAGAAATACGGGCGCTTTAAAATCCGGGAAGTCGGGCAGCAATTCATTCACAGGTATATCCAGGGGCCTGTTGAGTATAAAACCCGTTGTACCCATATCGGTATGCTCGCACAGCAGCACGGCCGCACTGGTAAAGTTGGGGTCCATCATGAAAGGTTCTGCGAGGAGAACCATGCCGTTTTTAATCCGGGTTTGCTCCATGGGATGTTTCATCTTCTCAATTTGCTTTACAATATAAAAAAACTCAAACCCGCTTTTGTTCAAATCACCCGAAGCATGGAGCTTCCGGGCTACACTCACAAAGCGCTGTTGGGGATCTTGCGGTCTATCCGCATGATAAACCCGCGCAGGGTTTTGCCATTTCCACCCACCTCGATGTATTCGCTGAGACCATCGCGAATCATGTTGCGCATGATCTGCGTCCAGCGCACGGGGCCGGTGAGTTGGGCGATGAGGTTTTTGCGTATTTCCTCGGGCTCGGTAACGGGTTCAGCCGTTACGTTTTGATAAACGGGGCAGGAAGGCGCAACCAAAGGCGTGGCAGCAATAGCCTGCTCCAGTTCTTCCTGGGCGGGTTTCATCAATGGGGAGTGAAAAGCGCCGCCTACGGGCAGGAGGATGGCCCTTCGCGCTCCTCGCTCTTTGAGCTTTTCCACAGCGGTCTTTACGGCTCCCACTTCACCGGAAATCACCAGTTGGCCCGGACAGTTGTAATTAGCTGCTACCACAGTTCCTGCCACTTGCCCGCAGACTTCTTCCACCACTTCGTCCTCTAAGCCGAGGATGGCAGCCATGGTTCCTTCCGTCATCTCACAGGCCTTTTGCATAGCCATGGCCCTCTGATATACCAGCGAAAGCCCGTCTTCAAAAGTCAATGCACCGGCTGCCACAAGGGCTGTAAATTCTCCGAGAGAATGCCCCGCCACAGCCTCCGGCTGAAAGGCATCTCCCGCCGCATAGACCTTCCCCATGCCGTGCAAAAACATGGCAGGCTGCGTGATTTTGGTCTGTTTCAGGTCTTCGGCAGAGCCTTCAAACATCACGTCGGTAATGCGATAACCGAGCAGCTCATTAGCATGCTCATACAACCGGCGTACAGATTCGTGCTGCTCATACAGCTCTTTGCCCATGCCCGGGAATTGCGATCCCTGCCCGGGAAAAACATAAGTCTTCATAGATTCAATTCAATTTCGCTGTGATCAATTTGAGAAACTCCATGCGGGTTTCTTCTTTAAAAAACTCACCCGTGAAGGCTGAGGTCGTGGTTACAGAATTTTGCTTTTGTACGCCTCTCATCATCATGCACATGTGTTGTGCCTCAATCACCACCGCCACCCCCAGAGGCTTGATGACCTTGTCTATGCAATGCACAATTTGATGCGTGAGTCGCTCCTGCACCTGCAGGCGACGGGCAAACACATCCACCACGCGGGGAAGCTTGCTCAGCCCCACTACATGGCCGTTGGGAATGTAAGCCACATGCGCCTTGCCAAAAAAAGGCAGCATGTGATGCTCACAAAGGGAGTACAACTCTATGTCTTTGACAATGACCATTTCGCTATACTCTTCGGCAAACATAGCCGAGCGCAAAATCGCCTCGGGGTCCTGCTCATAACCCTGCGTTAAAAACTGCATGGCCTTAGCCACGCGCTCCGGCGTCTTCTCCAGCCCCTCGCGGCTGATGTCTTCGCCCACCAATTGCAAAATCTCTTCGTAATGCGTCTGCAAACGCTTGGTAAGCTCAACGGGAAAATGCTCTTCCTTTTTATAAGTCATATCAGGCCTTTAAATCGTTCTTTAATCCCTTCGCGGAAAGCGCCATGCCAATGTCTTCACCTCAGAAACCGCCGGACTTGCAAAAGTAAAAAGAATCAGCTCTTTTTGTCTGCTGAAAAGGGCCGTTTATCTAAAATGTTTCCACTTCATTTGGCTTTCGCCAAATATTACCCGCAAACGCTAACCCGTAAAGGCCGTTTTTTGGCGAATCGCGCCCATAGACAGCCTGGAAATGAGGATATGTACGACATCAAGCAAGAATACATCAAAACCGGCTTCCCCGGTATGCTAAAGAAGCGCTGGGTCTATCACCTGCTGTTCTGGGTGGTCATGTACCTGATGTTCTCCCTTTTTGATTCCTTTTCTTCCGGGCAGCCCTTCATCAACGCACTTCGGGAACAATGGCCCCATTTCGTCACCTACATGGCCATCGTCTATCTCAACCTCAGCTACCTCATTCCGACCTACCTCAGCAAAAAACGCTTTCTCCCTTACCTGCTGCTGCTCCTGCTCAGCAGCATCATCATCACTCCTTTCAAAGTACTCTATCTCTATCACCAACTCGACAACCAACCCGTAGCCCAGGCTCAATTGCTGCAACAACTCAACCTGGCCTTTATCCCTACTTTTCTCATGGGGCTCTTCTCAACCCTCTTGAAAATCATCTCCGACTGGTTCAAAAACCTGCGCGAAAGACAAGAGCTGCTCATGCAAAACATGCAGTCCGAACTGCGCTTCCTGCGCTCGCAAATCAACCCCCACTTCCTCTTCAACACCCTCAACAACCTCTATGCCCTGACTCTCAAAAAATCCGAGCTGGCACCCGAAATCGTCCTGAAACTCTCGGAAATGATGCGCTACATGCTCTACGAAAGCAATGAAAAAGAAGTGCCCCTCGCCAACGAAATAGCTTATCTGCGCAACTACCTCGACCTCGAAAAATTCCGCAAAACCCAAGACTTCTCAATCAACTTTCGCGTGGAAGGAGCGCCCGAAAACAAGAAAATAGTACCGCTCCTGTTTATCCCCTTTATCGAAAACGCCTTTAAACACGGACTTAGCCAACACACCTCTCACGGCTTCATTGACATCCTGCTGCGCATCGAAAACAACCGCCTCTACTTTAGAGTCGAAAACAGCAAAGGAAATTCGCCTGCTTCCCAAACCCAACTGCCTCAACAACGCTCCAAAAGCAAGAGCGGCGGCATAGGTCTCGCCAATGTCCGCCGCAGGCTGGAGCTCCTCTATCCCAAAAAACACAAACTCAAAATTCAAGACAAAAAGGATATCTTTGTCGTTGACCTGCAATTGACACTGGATTCTCCCCCAGACAACAGCATTCCGGAAAATAAATTCTTGAACACCAATACCAACCTCATGTGAATCGCTACAGCCATTCACTCCACTTCAAAAAACAAAACCACACAAAATGAGAACCATCATCATAGACGACGAACCCCTCGCCCTCGACGTACTCGAATCCCACATCCAAAAAATCCCGGAACTGGAACTGGTCGCCAAATGCAGCAACGCCCTCGAAGCCGGCGAACTGCTGCGCAAAGAAAAAATTGACCTGATGTTCCTCGACATTCAAATGCCTCAGCTCACGGGCACAGAGTTTCTCAAAAGCCTGCAACACCCCCCCATGGTCATTTTCACCACGGCATACCCCAACTATGCCGTAGAAGGCTTCGAACTGAATGCCATGGACTACCTGCTCAAACCCATCTCTTTCGAGCGCTTCGTCAAAGCAGTCAACAAAGCCCTGGAACACCAGGCCCTCGAATCCAAACAAACTGAAGAGAAAGAAGAAGAGCAAGAGGATTTTGTCTTTGTCAAGGCCGATAAAAAACTCGTTAAAGTCTATTACAAAGACATCCTCTACATCGAAGGACTCAAGGATTACGTCATCATCTACACCTCCTCCGATAAGATTATCACCCTGCAAACGATGAAGAACCTGGAAACGAAGCTTCCGCTAAATACCTTTAAACGCATCCATCGCTCTTACATCGTCAATCTCGACAAAATACAGGCGGTCATAGGAAACATGGTGGAAATCCTGCAAAAAGAGCAAAGCAAATTGCTCCCCATTGGAAAAAACTATCGCGAAGAGATTCTGAAAATCATTAATGAAAAAAGGCTGTAAAAAAGAGAAGCCCGCTCCCGCGGGCTTCCTTTACACCTCATAAAAAAAGAAAAGCCCGCTTTCGCGGGCTTTTCTCTCTACTATCACTTCAAGCGAAGCATCTTCCTCACGGCCGTGTACTCCCCGCACTCTAAGCGGTAGTACAGCACGCCCGTGGCGTTCAAATCCTTCACTTCGATTTCGT
>JALVES010000307.1 GCA_027030635.1 Saprospiraceae bacterium
TCTTTTTTAAAGACCATAAGTTTACAAACTACTGGTTCAAAACAGCTACGCCTACCTTTCTCATTAACCTGATTCGCAAAGAAGTCTATTACGACTTTGACGGCGTGAAGGTCGGAGATGCAGCTTTCGATTCATTTGACATTGAGCATTTGGATGTCATCACCCTGCTTTTTCAAACGGGCTACCTGACCATCAAAAAATATGATGAGCGCAGAGAACTCTATACCTTGGGTTACCCCAACCGCGAAGTCAAAAAATCCATGCTGGAGTATCTGGTACATGCCTTTAGCAATACCTCGGCTACCCAGGTGCGCGCTTATGCCCTCGATGTAGCCGATGCCCTGCAAGAGGAAGACCTGGAAAAGGTCAGGGATGTCTTCAACATCCTGCTCTACAGTCTGCCATATCAATTGCATCAGAAAGCAGAGAAATTTTATCACGCCATCGTTCACCTGTTTTTTACGTACATGGGCTTAGACGTGCAGAGCGAAGTCAGCACCGCTCGCGGCCGTGCCGATGCCATTGTGGAGTTCGATGACAAGGTCTATTGCTTCGAGTTCAAATTGGACCGCTCGGCTCAGGAAGCCTTAGAGCAACTCAAAAGCAGAGGCTATGCAGATAAATACCGCAATACTGGCAAGAAAATCATCCTCATAGGTGTCAACTTTTCTTCGGAGAAAAGGGAGGTGGATGAATTTGCGGTGGGGTGACTGTTGTCTGTTGTTGGTATCAGCGGGCTAAAGCCCGCTGATACCGGCTCTGTCAAAAATTCACCTGCACCCGCATCATCCCTGCATTTTCAAAGCCCTGGCCATTGACGTCGCTGCGGACGTAGTTGAACATCATGCGTGTATGGCTATTGAGGTACCAGTTGAGGCCCAGGGTGTATTCGCGCAGGTAGGTGAGGGGTGTGGCGGGGTCTTTGATGTGGGAATATCCCATGCGGGCGGCTATTTCCCAGGCGCCCCATTGCTTCTTTTGGGGAGAGAAGGGCTTGTTGATTTTTACTCTGCCAAAGCCTCCGTAAGAGCCTTTGAAATGGCGATGTTCGCCCGTGAGGAAGAAAGAGGCGAAGGCGTAATAGGAGGGGATTTCCGTCAGGGGGGTGGTGTTTTGGTAGAAGATGCGGCCGTGGACGTATTCTCCCTGCAGGGAGAAGGGGCCGGTGATCAACATGAGTTGGGCTGCGGGGAGGCTGACCGACTCCACCTGCGTGCTCTGGCCGCTTATGAAACGGGGCTCGAGATTGCTGCTTTGCGTAGGCCGATAGAAGTAATTGCCGTCTGTGGGGTGGCGGCGGGAATAAGCCGCACCCAGCATGAAATACCTGTTGTGTTCTTCGTCTTGCATGAGCATGCCGGTGAGGCGGGCGTTGTAGTGGATGTTTTGGTCTTTGACCAGTGCATTGCCCGTAGAGGGGTCGGCATCAAAAAAGGCAGCCAGTTGCCAGGCTATGTGGTCGTTGAAGGCGGTTTGCTCGTACATCAGTCCCGTGTTGCGTCGTGGCATGTAGCCCGATACCGGATTGCGCTCCATGAAGACCGTATAGTTGGAGCTGACGGAAGAGCTGATGGTGAGTGGCTCGGGGAAATGTCCCAGCCAGAGGTTGCCGCCTATGCCGGCGAGATTTTTGATTTTGAGATAGACGTCCTGAAAGCGTATTTTGCCACCCTGCAGGGCTACCTGTACTTTGTAATCCATGTTTTCGGCAGCAGCGCCTTTGAAGTGCAGGCTGACGGTGCGAAACTCGACGCCGCCCGCAGCCTGATCGGGAAAGTAGATGTCCAGGCTGTCATCTGCCTGAAAGGTGCTGAAGTCGAGGAAAAAGCGGCCTCCCATTTTGGGGCCGGAGGTTTGGGCTGTGAGTAAAAGGCTCCAAAGTGTGCTTACGAGGAGGAAGATCACTTGTTTCATTTGGCGTTTGATGTTTTGGTGTTTGCATACATCGGGTTTCCGGGCCGCAAGTTAAAGACAGTCCGACGAAGCGCTTTGTTACTTAGGTTACCATTGCGTTAAAAAATGTTCTATCTTGTCGGCCAAAACACACAAGATGAGCGTACCAAGCCTATGTTTTAAGTGCCTTTCCCTCTTTCTGCTCTTTTTTACGGTTTCCCTGCAGGCTCAAAGCGAAGCTCCCGTTTTGCGTTACCCCTCGCTCAGTCCGGATGCTTCGCAGGTGGCTTTTAGCTGGCAGGGAGACATTTGGATAGCGCCGGTCTCCGGAGGCGCTGCCCGCCGCATGACGGTGCATCAGGCCTACGATGCCATGCCTGCCTGGAGCCCGGATGGGCGCTACATCGCCTTTTCCAGCTATCGGAACGGCAATTACGATCTCTACCTGCTTTCCCTCGAGGACGGCAGCACCCGCCGCCTGACCTGGCACGCCGCCCATGATGTATGGCCTGCCTGGTCGCCCGATGGCGAGGAGATTTGGTTTATGACGCGGCGCGATTTCATAGCAGTTGAGCGCGAATGGGAGGTGTGGAGTACGCCCATGGAAGGCGGCACACCCCGGCGGCGCTTAGACGCTTTGGGCTCGCATATCGCTTTCTCGCCCGATGGCAGGCAGTTGGCTTTGGAGCGGGGCTGGTGCAGGCCCGAGCGCGAGGCCTACCGGGGCTCAGCCAATCGCGACCTTTGGCTGTACGATTTTGCTACCGACAGCTATACGCCTATCACGACTTTTGAAGGGCAGGACATGTTGCCCGACTGGGGGCCCGACGGGCAGTTTTACTACCTCAGTGCCGTCAGTGGTCGTTACAACCTTTATCGCAGGCACAGGTCTGCCGACGGGCAGTGGCAGGGCCCTGAAATGCTCAGCTCGCTCAAGGAGGAGGGCATCATGCACTACGACCTCAGCCGCGATGGTCGCACGGTGGTGATGGAGCGCCTCAGCGGGGTCTATCTCATGGATGTGGCTTCCCGCAAGATGCGCCGCTTTGAGCCGGAGCTGCCCTTAGACAAGCGTTTTTACGAGAAAGAACACAAGACTTTTAGCTCTAAGGCCAGTGAAGTAGAGGTTTCGCCTTCCGGCAAATATCTGGCCTTTGTGGTGCGCGGAGAGCTGTTCATAACGCTCAACGACAAGGAAAAGAGCCGCTCACACCGCCTTACAAACAGCCCCGCCCGTGACTACAGCCCCCAATGGCTGAACGACAGCACCCTGCTCTTTCTCTCCGACCGCAGCGGCAACAGCGAAATTTACCTGCTGCAATCCGCCGACCCCGCTACGCCTTCGCTCTACAAAACCCTGAAGTTGAAGCTCCGAAAATTGAGCGATACGCCTGAGGATGAGATAGGGATATGGCTTTCGCCAAATGGTAAAAAACTGGCGGTACTGCAAAGCCGATATCATCTGCAAGTGCATGAGATTGATTTGCCGAAAGGCGAATTAGAAAATACCGTGAACTTGTACAGCGGCTGGGCAGAGCCTTCCGATCTGGTCTGGAGCCCCGACAGCCGCTATCTGGCTTACAGTCAGCCCGATCTCGACTTCAACTATGAGGTCTATATCCAGCCGGCCGACAACAGCAGCCCGCCCGTCAATGTGAGCATGCATCCGCGTCGGGACGACTCGCCGGTGTGGAGCCCCGATGGCAGCAAACTGGCCTTCCTCTCCGTGCGCAATCATGGCGATGCCGACATCTGGTATGCCTGGCTGCGCAAAAGCGATTGGGAAAAAACGCGTCGCGACTGGGAGGAGGAAGAAGAGGACAGCGAGGGCGATGAAGCAGCGAAAAAGGACTCTGTGGTACAAGTAGAGATAGACTTCGACCGCATCCACGAACGCCTCGTGCAACTGACGCGTATGCCCGGCGATGAGGGGAACCTGGTCATCAGCAAAGACGGCAAGACTTTTTTCTTTACCACCAATGCCGGCGGGAATTCATTTGTCGCCAGCGACAAGCCGGCATTGATGAAAGTGGCCTGGGATGGCAAAGACCGCAAGCTCCTCAAAGACGACGTGAAGATGTACGCCCTGCGCCTCGGCCCTAAAGGCAAGTACTTATACGGCATCCGCTCCGGCGGCACTTTGCTGGCTTTTGACGCAAAGAGCGGCAAGCAGGAAGCGCGTCCTTTCAAAGCGTATATGGACATTGCCCGCTCTGAGGAGCATCGCCAGATCTTCGAAGAGGCCTGGCGGGCGCTGCGGGACGGCTTTTACGATCCCGATTTTCACGGAAGAGATTGGGATGCCCTGCGTCGGGAATACGAGCCGCGAGCGCTGGCTGCCTCTACCTGGCAGGATTTTCGCGTCATTTTTAACCGCATGTTGGGCCAGGTCAATGCCAGCCACATGGGTCTGTACGGGGGCGAAACGCCGGAGAAAATTCAGTCGGATCGCACGGGCCTGCTCGGTATAGAGGCGGAACCTTTGGAGGAGGGCGTAAAGGTGAGTTCCGTTTTGCCCCAAAGCCCTGCTGATCGCAGCGACAGCCGCCTGCGGGTCGGGGATGTGATTTTGGAGGTGAACGGAGTGCCCGTGAAGCAGGGCGAAAACTTCTACCGCCTGTTGCTCAACACGGCGGGAGAGCGGGTTTTGCTGTATGTGCGTGATGCTTCCGGCACGGAGCGCGAAGTCGTCATTCGCCCTGCCGGCAGCCTGCGGGATTTACAGTACGAGAAGTGGGTGGAAGACCGCCGGGCTATGGTCAGCCGGTGGTCGAACAATCGCCTCGGCTATTTGCACATCCGCGCCATGGGCTGGAGCAGTTTTGAACGCTTTGAGCGCGAGCTGACGGCTGCCGGGCTTGGCAAGGAAGGCATCGTGATAGACGTCCGCTTCAATGGCGGGGGCTGGACTACCGATATGCTGATGACTGTGTTGGATGTGGCTCAGCACGCCTACACCATTCCGCGTGGCGCTGCCGAAAACCTGCAAAAGGAGCACACCAACTTTCGGGAGCATTACCCCTTTGGGGAGCGCCTGCCTTATGCAGCCTGGACCAAGCCCTCCATTGCGCTTTGCAACGAAAACAGCTACTCCAATGCGGAGATTTTCTCGCATGCCTACAAGAATTTGGGGCTGGGAACGCTGGTGGGCACGCCTACCTTTGGGGCCGTCATCTCCACAGGCGGGCACGGCTTATTGAATGGCTCTTACGTGCGCATGCCTTTTAGGGGCTGGTACGTCAGGGCTACAGATGAGAATATGGAATTTTCGCCGGCAGTGCCGGATGTGATTGTACACAACGCGCCGGCCGGGCGTGCTAAGGGAGAGGATGAGCAATTGAAACGCGCCGTGGAGATTTTGCTGGAGCAGTTGTAAAAAAGCCCGAAGCCTTCGGGCTTTTTTACAAAGCCCTTTTTAAGCCTCCTGCATGTTTTGTTTCTTGAGGCGATAAGCGGCTTTGAGCAGCTCGTTGCGGCGGCGAATGGAGGGCTTTACGTACTCTTTGCGACGGCGCAGCTCCTTCATGATGCCGGCGTTTTGAAACTTGCGCTTGTAGCGCTTCAGGGCGCGATCAATGTTCTCGCTGTCTTTGACGTTGATGATCAGCATATTTGCGTTTGTTTTTTATAGAGTTTTTGGCCTCCGGGCTTCACCATAGCCCGAAAAGGCACGCAAAGATACGACATGTTTTCATTTTGAGCAAATTGGTCGGCTTTTTTTGAGCATTATTCCGTAAGTTTATTTACCTTCTAAACTTTACAGATGGCCATTAGTCATACTCAGGGGGTTGTTTCCGGGCTTATTTCTCATTTCACAAATCTTGAGCCATGAAGAAATTTTTACCGTTTTATCTGTTCCTTTCTCTTTCTGTTGCGCTTCAGGCGCAGATTACTATTGAGGCTTCTGATTTGCCGGTTGTAGGGGATGAGTGGGAGACCACGGGCGATGGCGGGGTGGAGTATTTGGACCTCGGCAGCACGGGCGGCGGTCAAATCTGGGATTTTTCCGATTTACAGTTGAATAATGTGGCTATAGAATCTTTTATAGATCCTGCGCTTCTTTTTGATAATGTCGGTGATTTTCCGGATGCAGATTTGGCACAGTTTCAAGTGGGTTCTACGCGGGCAAATCTTTTTGACATTACGGACGATGCTGTTTATGAGCTGGGTTTGGTCGTGCAGCTTTTTGACCAGCCCTTTTTGACCTCTGTACCCTATGTGCCGCCGGTAGAGGTGCGTGCTTTGCCGACTACAATGGGCACGGCTTTTATAGACTCCTTTTACTTTGACCTTGTTCTCTCCGATGAGTCCATTGCGGCTGATTCCGTGCGTCTGAAGCATTTGGAGTGGAGGGACTCGGAAATAGACGCCTGGGGTACGATGACGACGCCTTCGGGTACTTTTGACGTTTTGCGCGAGCGTCTCATCGTATATACGATAGACTCTGTCTGGAGTTATGTGGGTGGCGCGGAGTTGTTTTCCAGCGCCAATGAGGTGGCGAGGGCCAGCTACAACTGGCTGGCCAAAGAGGTGGGCATTCCCGTGGTGAGTGTAGCTTTAGACGGTGCGGGGCAACCTGCGTCTGCCACTTGGTGGGTGGCAGAGAGCGTTGCGCCTCCCGTTCCGGTATATTCCTATGTGTATGCCAGTGGCAGCGGTTTGCTGCAGTTTCAGGATTTGTCGGCTTTTGAGCCGGATAGCTGGTTTTGGGAATTTGGCGACAACACCAGTTCTTTTGAGCAGAATCCCTTACACCAATACGCGGCTCCGGGCGAGTACGAAGTTTGTCTGACGGTAGAAAACCAGTTTGGCAGCAATACCGCCTGCCAGGTGATTTACGTCTTTTTTGCTCCTGAGGCCAACTTCTCTTTTGAGAATCAGGGCGGAGGCATTTATGCTTTTACCGATTTGTCAACGGATACCGTTACGCTCTGGAGTTGGGATTTTGGCGATGGGGAGACCTCTATAGAGCAAAATCCCGTACATATTTATGCCAGTGAGGGCGACTACGAGGTCTGCCTTACGGTTAGCAATGCTGCGGGCAGTGATACGTATTGTGTCAATCTGCAGTTTACAACTGCCGTAACAGAATTGCCCTTGCAGGAGGCCTTGAAGGTGTACCCCAATCCTGCTTCCACAGAGGTGTTTTTTGATTTGGGGGAAGCAGCAGAAACGGGTGATTTGTTCCTGCACATAGAGAACGCTCTGGGGCAGGAGGTTTATGCAATGCCGTTTAGCCTGCTTGCCGGCGGAGGTGGCAAGACGAATTCGGTTGTAGTGAGTTCCTGGCCCCGGGGGGTGTATGTATATCGTTTGAGTGATGAAACAGGCCGGCCTCTTGCTGCGGGCAGGTTGTTTGTACAATGACAGAGTGGCGGACGAATAAGTCCGCCATTTTTCATTATATTTGCTGCTATGGAAAAAGGAGCACTTTTTATCGGTCGGGTTTCCGGCATTCGCATTTACATTCATTGGACGTTTGCCATTTTGCTGGTTTGGATCTTTTTGGTGTATTACGGCCAGTCCGGCGGCGATATGCAGCAGGGTCTTTTGGGGGGCTTGTTTATTCTGGCGTTGTTTGCCTGCGTAACTTTACACGAGTTGGGCCATGCACTTATGGGCAAGCGCTTTAAGGTGGAGACTGAGAAGATTACGCTCTATCCCATAGGCGGTGTAGCGAGTATGAGCAAGATGCCTGAGAAGCCCGTGCAGGAGCTGCTGGTGGCCCTGGCCGGGCCGGCTGTAAACATCGTCATAGGCGGTTTGTTGTGGTTGTATTTGACGCAAGTCAAAGGTCTTTCCCTCTCCGGAATGACGGCGGATCTGAGCACGCTAAGTCCGCAAAACTTTCTCGCGCAGTTGATGTTTGCCAATTTCATTCTGGCGATATTCAACCTCATTCCCGCTTTCCCCATGGACGGGGGCCGCGTTTTTCGAGCCTTGCTTTCCATGGGTATGGAGCGCCCCCAGGCTACGCGTTGGGCGGCGAGTTTGGGCCAGGTTTTGGCTGTGGGCTTTGTTTTTCTTGGATTCTTTTACAACTTCTGGTTGGTGTTTATAGGCATCTTTATCTACCTCGGCGCCACGGCCGAAGCCTATCAGGAAACGACCACTTCTGCCTTAAAGGGCTATACCGTGCGCGATGTGTTGATGAGCAGCTATCAGGTGCTTTATCCCTCTCAGCCTTTACAGGCCGCAGTGGATTTGCTGCTCAATGGGCAGGATAAGGAGTTCATCGTTCTGGATCTGGCCGGCGAGCAAGTCGTCGGCATACTGACGCGCGACGACATCATACGGCATTTGGCGGAAGCCGGGCGCGAAGCGCCCATCTCCGAAGCCATGCGTCGCCGCTTCATCACCCTGGCTCCTGACCAACCTTTGGAAGAAGCCATGCAAGCCTTGGTTGCCAATCGCACACCCATAGCTCCCGTCTATGAAAACGGCCAACTCATCGGCGTTGTGGATATGGAAAATATTCAGGAGTTTTTGATGGTGAAGGGAGTGTAGGGGGGGGTGGAAGCGGTTGAATCGGGGCTCAATCTGACAGGTTTTAAGGACGGTTCAATTGTCAGATGGTGTCATTTATTTTATGCCACTTTGCAATCAAGCCTAAGTTGACAAAAAATAAAAGGGGTGTTGGATATGTGCTGAATTTCGGGCATATTGCCATCTCAAAACTTAATGAACCATTGAAATAAACATCGGAAAGAGTTAAATAAGGTTTGTTCAACTTATAAAGTTGACAAACTATATGCTTTTGGCTCAATCTTGACGGATAAGTTCAATTTAGAAAGCGATATTGATTTCATCGTTTCAATAATTGCCAATGACCCGATTGAATACGCCGAAAATTACTTTGAATTAAAATTTGAACTTGAAAAAATTTTTAGACGGCGAATCGATTTACTTGAACAAAAAGCAATAAGAAATAAAACGTTCGAAGATTTGATAAATCAGAAAAAACACTCGTTTATGCAAGACGAAATCAAGAAGATAAAAAAAGATGAAAACACCGGCTATGACGGTCAGTGTCGCTAAACGCGCCACCGCCGCATAGCCATGACCATTATCCGCGGTCTGTTTAGCATCAGCTGTTTGCCCCGACTTGCCCGGCAATCTCCCCAATCAGGCCCGGCCCCCGATAAATCAGTCCGGTGAAGATTTGCACCAGGGAGGCGCCGGCTTCCATTTTTTCCAAGGCATCCTCCGGAGATTGGATGCCGCCTACGCCGATGACGGGCAGTTTGCCGCCGCTTTCTTTGTGGAGGAAGCGGATGATTTCGGTAGAGCGCTTGCGCAGGGGAGCGCC
The DNA here is from genome assembly GCA_027030635.1 of Saprospiraceae bacterium. Taxonomy (GTDB): domain Bacteria; phylum Bacteroidota; class Bacteroidia; order Chitinophagales; family Saprospiraceae; genus WGBN01. Next base: position 9,203 of record JALVES010000307.1, read on the forward strand.
GCTGAGGCCTCCTGCGCCTATTTGTTGAATTTTTTGTTGAGGAGATCGCAGCCCTTCGCGGGAGATGGTGGTGTTGGTGGCGATGAGGCCGCTGAGTCGGGTGTCGAAAGCGATTTGCAGGACTTC
>JALVES010000308.1 GCA_027030635.1 Saprospiraceae bacterium
TGCCACGGGGACAGTTCGGTGGAATCACATTTTTTCGCCCAAGCTCTTCTCTAACACTACTTTCACCTTTTCAGATTACAAGTACAACATCCGCAATGAGGTAACGGGTTTTTCCTTTGATGTGGGCTCCAACATCCGGGATGCCAATTTGAAGAGCGACAACTATTTGGCTTTGAATGAGCAGCATGTACTGCGCTTTGGCGCCGGCCTGACCTACCATATTTTTGACGTAGGGCGCCTAAAGGCGGGGGCCGACGATGGCAGCATAGCTTTTTCTGCCGGCCAGAAGTACGATGCCACAGAGGCGGGGCTCTACCTCTCCGATGAGTGGACGGCCAATGAGCGTTGGCTGGTGCAGGGCGGCTTGCGCCTTAGTGGGTTTTTCAACGACGGCAGCTTTCACTACGGCATAGAGCCCCGCATCAATGCCCGTTTTCGCGCTTCCGACAGAATCAGCATCAAGGCCAGTTATGCGCGCATGACGCAGTACATGCATTTGGTATCTACCTCGGGCATATCACTGCCTACCGATATCTGGTACCCGAGCACGAGTCGGGTAGCTCCACAGCGGTCGGATCAGGTCGCTGCCGGATTTTCCTGGCTGCTCGGCAACGGGTATTTCCTGACGAATGAGTACTACTACAAAAAGCTCTACAACCAACTCGACTTTGTGGACGGCGCCGAGCTCTTTGTGAATGACCGCCTCGAGGAGGAATTTGCGGTGGGCAAGGGCTATGGCTATGGCGCTGAGCTCAGCATTGAGAAAAAAGAGGGCAAACTCACAGGCTGGATTGGTTATACGCTTTCTCTGGTGCGCAGGGGGGAATTTCAGCCGCTGTACGAAGGCAATTATTTCAGCAATGGCACGGCTTATTTCTCGCCCCGTTACGATCGGCGGCACGACCTTTCCGTGGTCTTGATGTACGAATTTAACCGGCGTTTTACGGCTACGGCTACTTATGTATATGGCTCCGGAGATTTGGCCTGGTTGCCTACGGGGCGGTTTACCTTGCAGGATGTCCCTGGCGGGGAGTTTCATCCCATCGTGCCCGTTTATCAGGAGCGCAACAACTACCGCCTGCCTTCTTATCAGCGCCTTGATTTGGGCCTGGTCATTCACTTTTTCCCAAAGTGGGGCGAAAACGACCTGACCCTCAACGTCATCAACGCCCTGGACCGGCGCAACACCTTCTTTCTCTACCTCGAACCGCAATATGCCGAGGGCTCGGAGGGCGATCCCATCCGCATCCCCGAGAGCATTGCTGCGAAGCAGGTGTCGCTTTTTCCCATTCTCCCTTCAATAACCTGGAATTTTAGTTTTTGAGCCATGAATAAATTCACTTTCTTTTTTCTGTTATGCCTTTCGGCAAATTTTATAGCTTCTTGCAATCTGGAACAGGAGGTACAGATTGATCTGCCCGTGTACGAATCGCAGTACGTGGTGGAATGCTACCTGGAACCCGGAAAGCCTTTTGGTCTGCTGTTGACGCGCAGTGTGCCTTATTTCGATCCCTTTTCCTCCGATCCGAATGAGTTTTTGGAGCAAATTTTGGTGGATTCGGCGGAGGTTACGGTTACCTACAAGGGGCAGGTTTATATGTTGAACAATGGCTTCTACCTGCATTCCGATGCTTTGAAGTTGTACAACTACGGCTCTTTTGATCTCGTTCCGGAAGATTACGACGAAGACTTTGTGCTTGACATAGACCTGCCTTCGGGTGAACATTATACGGCACATACCCGTTTGCAAGAGCCGGTTGCTTTCTCTGAACTGGTAGCCGAGAAGGCTGCCGAGGCGGATACGCTCTATCGCTTTTTGGCACACTTTGATGACCCCAATCCGGGCAAAGAGGATTTCTTTCGCTATACTTTGAATGTGGGCAGTCTGGATAGCATCCCTTATCACAACTTCGCACTTACGGACCGCTTTGCCGAAGAAGATGAATTGTTGCTCGGTACCAATTATGCCTTTACTTCCGGCGACACGCTCATCGCTACGATCTGTCATATTGACCAGGCGTATTACGATTTTTTTACGACCATTATGTTGGCCGAAGAGGCCAATGGCAACCCCTTTGCCCAGCCCGGCGGCATTCTCTCCAACATCGAAGGTGAACCGCCGGCCATAGGCATTTTTACGACATTGAATTGTGACAGAGACAGCTTGATTGTGCCATAAAAAAGAAGGGCGCCGGCAACGCCGGCGCCCTTCTTTAAGTTATGCGTTTGGCGGCTCAGTGCTCATCGCGTTCTTTCTTCTTTTCCTTTCCGCGTTCGTCTTTGTCTTTTTTCTTGCGCTCGCCCCGGGCGCCTTTGCTGCGCTCTTCTTTCATCTCTTTGCCGCGTTCGCCTTTTTCTGTTTTGTTGCGCTCTTCTTTCATTTCTTTGCCGCGTTCGCCTTTTTCTGCTTTTTCGCGGGCCTCTTTCATCTCTTTGTTGCGCTCGCCTTT
>JALVES010000309.1 GCA_027030635.1 Saprospiraceae bacterium
AAGAAAAAAATCAACGGAAAGACGCGGCTGTTGTGGGTGGAAACGCCCACGAACCCCATGCTCAGCATCGTGGATATCAAGGCCATGGCGGCTCTGAAAAAGAAGCATCCGGATTTACTGCTGTGTGTGGACAACACCTTTGCCTCGCCTTATTTGCAAAATCCTTTGGACTTGGGGGCTGATATCGTGGTGCATTCTGCCACCAAGTACCTCGGCGGGCATTCGGATGTAGTGATGGGTGCGGTGATTGTCAGGGATGAAGCTTTGGCTGAGCGTTTGTACTTTATCCAGAATGCCGTTGGAGCCGTACCCGGCCCCAACGATTGCTTTCTCGTCTTGCGGGGTATTAAGACGCTGCATCTGCGCGTGGAGCGGGCTTGTAAGAATGCGGGTAAGATTGCGAAGTTTTTACAGAAGCACCCCAAGGTCAGGAATGTCTATTATCCGGGCTTTAAGAGCCACTCCAATCACGATGTAGCCAGGCGCCAGATGAAGCGCTACGGAGCTATGGTGTCTTTTGATTTGATGAAAGACGACTTCAAGCAGGCCCGCAAGATCTTGTCCAACACGCGGCTCTTCCTGCTGGCCGAATCGCTGGGAGGTGTGGAATCCCTCATAGGCCATCCGGCATCCATGACGCATGCTTCCATCCCGAGAGAGGAGCGTTTGCGCGTGGGGCTGACCGATTCGCTCATTCGCCTGAGTGTGGGCGTAGAGGATGTGGAGGATTTGATTCACGATTTGGAGCGTGCGTTGAGGTGATTTGTTTGCATCTCTTTTGAGCGTATGAAAATTGTCAAAGTAAGGCTCCGATAGTCCTTTGCATTTTTGGCCACCCGCTCCCCCGACCCCTGAAGGGGCGGGCCACCCGCGAAAAATGCAAAGGCTTTGTCTTGAGCGTATTTGCGGGATGCATTTGGCGAAAGCCAAGGCGATTTCAGCGGACAATCCGGAAGTCTTGGAAGCCTTGTGGGGGCATGGGTTCTACCTGCACCTCTTCTACTCTGGCGAGGGGTGAGCCCTGACGGGTCCAGGCGATGAATGCTTCTATGGCTTCATCGGGGCCTTCTGCTTCGGCATAGACGCTGCCGTCGTCTTCGTTGCGTATCCATCCGGACAAATGGAGCGATTTTGCTTTGCGGGCGGCATAAGCGCGGTAGGCTACGCCCTGGACTTTTCCGCGAATACGTATCTTTACGGCTCTCATGTGAATTTTGCTATGAAAGTTTTCAGCTTTTTATCTGCTTTTGTCCTTCTCCCTCTTTGGTTGGCAGCCCAGTCCGGGCGGCCTGTTGTGCATGTTAAACGCTGTGCCGACCCCATTGTTTTGGACGGCAGGCTTGAAGAAAAAAGTTGGAAACTGGCAGACAAGGCCACTGATTTTTGGGAGCAATTTCCGGAAGACAGCCTTCCGGCAAAATACCAGACGGAGATATCTTTTTGCCGTGATGATGAGTACCTCTATGTGGGCGTCAAGTGTTATACGCCGGGCAATGCGTATGTGGTGCCTTCGCTGCGCTACGACTACATGGCTTTTGGGACGGACTTTCTGAGCCTGATTTTCGACACCTTTAACGACAAAACGAATGCTTTTACCTTTGGCATCAACCCTTTGGGCGTTCAGCGCGATGCCCTGCTTTCGGGAGGCGGTAACAGGCTGGAGGATTTTTCTTCTTCCTGGGACAACAAGTGGAAGGGCGAGTCTTTCATAGGCGACCATTGGTGGTCGGCTGAAATGGCCATCCCCTTCAGCACTTTGCGCTTTCAGGAGGGCGGCACGAAATGGCGCTTTGGGTGTTTCCGCTTTGATACCCAGTCGAATGAGCGCAGCGCCTGGATAGAAATTCCGAGGAATCAGTGGCTGTTCAATCTGGCTTATACCGGCGATATGATTTGGGAAGAGCCCTTGCCGCCTTCCGGTGCCAATGTGTCGGTCATTCCTTACCTCTCCGGCAGTTATGCTCAGGATGCCGAAGAGCCTGTGGATAAACCTTTTGCGGGCGGGGCGGGCCTGGACGCAAAAATAGGCATCACCTCCGGTCTGAATCTGGACCTGACGGTCAATCCCGACTTTTCGCAGGTGGAGGTAGATCGCCAAGTTACGAACTTATCGCGCTTTGAGCTTTTTTTTCCCGAGAAGCGGCAGTTTTTTCTGGAGAATGCCGACCTCTTTGGCGGTTTTGGCTTTAGCGACATGAATCCCTTTTTCTCGCGCCGCATCGGAGTCGCTATTGACACTGCGACGGGGCAGAACGTCCAGAATCCCATTTGGGGAGGTCTTCGCCTTTCCGGCAAATTGAATGAGGGGCTGCGCGTGGGTTTGCTCGACATGCAGACGGCGCCTGATCGGGAGAACGATTTGCCCTCTTTCAACTACGGCGTACTGGCTTTGCAGAAGAAGTTGTTTGCCCGCTCCAACATTGGTTTTATCTTAGTCAACAAGCAGGCCATAGGCGCTGACAGCAGCGAGACCTATGATCCTTTCAACCGCGTGTTGGGCCTGGATTACAACCTGGCTTCTGCCGACAATACCTGGACGGGTAAGTTTTTTTATCACCATGCCCTTCTTCCGCGCGCGGGTCAGGATGGCGGTGGTACCAAAGGCGCCGGACAACACGGGGCTTTGCTGACTTACAACAGCCGCAAATTTCGCTTTGACTGGGAGCATCGTTGGGTGAGTGAGGATTTTGATGCGCAGACGGGCTTTATTCAGCGGCATGGTTACTTTGCCGTACAGCCCAAGCTTCGCCTGTTTTTCTATCCGGAGGGCAGTCGCCACATCAACCGGCACGGGCCGGGGATTGATTACAAGCATTTTTGGGATACGGAGGGCCGCAATACCGATCGCGTCATGGAGCTTTACTGGGTTTGGGAGCTGTTAGCCAATGATGCCTTGCGCCTGAGTCTGGATTACAACTACATCTTTCTGCAAGACGATTTTGACCCCAGCCGCAGCGATGCCACGCCTTTGCCAGCGGGTACGGCTTATGAATTCTGGGCTTTCCGCATGCGCTATCGCTCGGACCCCCGCAAGCGCCTTCGCTTCCGACTGGAGCCCTCTTACGGGCAGTACTACAACGGCAGCCGCCTGAGCCTGCAGGGGAATGCTTCCCTGCGCTTCCAGCCTTATGTGAGTGTGTCTTTGCAGTTTAGCTACAACCGCATCCGCCTGCCCGGGCCTTATGCCTCGGCGGATTTGCTGCTGTTGGGGCCGCGTCTGGACATTACCTTCACCAAAAAGCTCTTCCTGACGGCTTTTATGCAGTACAACAACCAGTTGGACAATGTCAACTTCAACATCCGTTTTCAGTGGCGCTATCAGCCCGTTTCCGACTTTTACGTGGTCTATACGGACAATTATGCCGCTTCGGACTTTGGGAACAAGAACCGGGCGCTGGTTTTGAAGTGGACTTATTGGTTTAATTTGTGATTTTTTAACAGTGGTCGTGCTGCAAGGGTGTGTTTTTATGGGTTTGTTGTGTTTTGCCCAGACATGTCATGTCTATAGACATGACATGTCTTGTGGTACATTTACAAATTAATTTTGCTCTGATTTTCTAAACAGTATATCAACATCCAAGCCCTTAGTTCCCTCCCCTTAACGCATGTAATACTTCGCCCCGGGCTGCGTTTATTAAGCGTGTCGAAAGGGCGTCAAAACCCCTGATAAAGCGTATTTTTGCGGCCGTGGCCGGATTGGGGCCGTGCAAAGAGAACTCAATATGAAACTAAAGACCTTTATTCTCATACTTTTCGCGGGCTTGTTGGTGCCGATGCAGCAGGGGTGTAAAGTGCAGAAATCCCGCTCTGACATCTCGCCGGTGGCGAAGTTTTACCACAACACCACGGCTCACTACAACGGCTATTTCAATGCCGAGGAGTTGCTGCTTGCCAGCATGCAGCGGCTCAATGAGCAGCACCAGGACGATTATACCAGGCTCTTGCCGGTTTTCCCCTATCGCGCCGTTGACAACCCCAGGGCTGAGGCGGAATCTTTAGACAAAGCGATTGAGAAAGTCTCTGTCGTAGTGGCTTTGCATCGCCCCAGCGATTGGACGGATGATTGCTATTTGCTCATTGCCAAAGCGCAGTATCTCAAGCAGGATTTTGAAGCTTCTGAGGAAACGCTGCAGTTCTTTGCCCGCCAGTTTAGCCCGCCGGCCGTGTCGCAAAGAAAGCAGCAGGCCGCTTCTGATCAGGCAAAGGAGAAGAGTAAAAAGAAAAAGAAGAAGAAAAAGAAAAAAAAGAAGAAGCGCAAGAAGAAAAAGCGCAAGAAGAAGTCTTCCAAAAAGAAGAAATCTTCTTTGAAGAAAAGCAGCAAGAGCAAGACTGCCAAGGCCGGGCAGGATGGCAAGAGCACGGAAGGCGGAAAGGCCTCCGGGCAGGAGACTCCGGCTACGATTTCTATCGGCAGCTACAAGCCTGTGTTGGCCGGTGCCGATGACGATGGGGGCTTGCTGAAGCGCCGTCCGGCTTATCTGGAAGGACTTTTGTGGCTGGCGCGTGTGTATGTTGAGCGCGAGAAGTACGTGCAGGCTGAGCAGATTTTTCAACAGTTGGAGCATAGTCCGGCCTTGTATCCGGAACTTGCCCGTGACCTGGCCGCTGCAGAGGCCGATTACTACACACGCCGAAAAAAATACGACAAGGCCATCGAGGCCCTGAATCGCGCCATTGAATTGGAAAAAGACAAGACACTCAAAGCTCGCTACGCCTACATCCGCGGGCAGCTTTATGAGATGAAGGGGCAAGACGGCAAGGCTGCTGAATCTTTTGAGCAGGCCATCGCCTTTCACCCGCCTTATGAGATGGAGTTTAATGCCCGTCTGCACCTCATCGAGCGCTCTTGGGCCAATGGCAAGGTGCCCGACAAGAAGGCCATTTCTGATCTGGAGCACATGCTCAAAGACGAGAAAAATCTGGAGTACCGCGATCAGATTTACTTTACCATTGGTCAGATTCAGCTCAATAGCGGAGATGTGGATGAGGCCATTGCCTCCTATGAAGAATCCCTGAAGGCCGGCAAGGGCAACAACCAGCAAAAAGTCAAAACCCTGTTGGTGCTGGCTGATCTCTACTTTCAGCGCGAGGACTACGTCAAGTCGAAGAAGTACTATGACGAAGCCCTCGCTGCCCTTGACCCCAAAGACGAGCGCTATGAGGAAGTGGCCGGACTGGCCAAAAACCTCACGCAAATTGCCGAAAATCTTCAGACCATTGAGCTGCAGGACAGCCTGCTGAGGTTGAGCTACCTCAGCGATGAGGAGAAGCGCCAGTTTGCCTACGAGCTCAAGAAAAAAGAACTGGAAGCCCGTCGCCAGGCTTTGCTCGAAAAAGAACAACAACAGGCCGATGCCGCCCTGCTCGGGGGCAGTGGCGCTGTACCTACCGCCGGAGCCAAACCCAGCTCCTTCTTCGCTTATGACGATAGAGAAGTCAAAAAAGGCCTGCGCGAATTTCAAACCCTCTGGGGCGGGCGGGCGCTGCAAGACAATTGGCGGCGCTCCAGCGCCCAAAGCACGGAAGACCTCCTCTCCGATGAGAACATCTCTGATGAAGACCTGCTGGCTGCTATTACTGACGAAGAGGTGGCGGACATCCTCAAAAATGTGCCTGCCAATGACAAAGAACGGGAAATCGCCAACGACAAGATCCAAAAAGCCATGCTGGCCCTCGGCCGCCTCTATCGCGAGCGCCTCGATCGCCCCGATAAGAGCGTGGAAATACTCGAGGAAATGCTGAGGCGCTATCCCGATTCCCGCTTTGAGCTGGATGCCATGTACTACCTCTATCTCGCTTATCTCGAGCTCGATAAAGATGAGAAAGCCCAAGAACTGGCCGCCCTCATCATCAAGCGATATCCGGATTCTACCTATGCCCACATCCTGCAGGACCCTGACTACCTGAGCAAGCAAGTCAGTGAAGAGGAGCGCATTGCTCAGTATTACGAGCAGATGTACGATCGCTTTAAGGCCGGGCAGTATGCAGAAGTACATCAAATGGCTCTTGACGCCAAAGAAAAATTTGGCACCAAGCATTCCTATCGCGCTCGCATGGCGCTTTTGGATGTGATGACCAAAGGCAAGCTGGAAAGCCGTGAAGCTTACATCCAGGCGTTGAAGGAATTTGTGGTGCGCTATCCCGACACGCCGGAAGAAAAATACGCCAAAGAGCTGTTGCGGCATCTCGGCGTTTCCGTGGCAAGCGCTCAGGCGCCCAAGCCCGTGAGCGATTCGCCCTTTAAGTACAACCCTAAATCCATGCACTACGTCATCGTCGTTTTTGATGGCAAAATCAAGTTGCAGAAGGCCAAAGAATCGCTTTCAGACTACCACCGCAAATACCACAGCCAGGACCGCCTCAAAGTGGCCAGCATCTATCTCGGTACTTCCGAGGACAGGGTGCCGGCTATCGTCATCCGCCGTTTTTCCAATGCGGAGAAGGCCATGTCTTACTACCAATCGGCCGTGCAAAATTTACAGGAGTTCCTGAACCCCAAAGATGTCCCTTACCGCATCTATCCGGTCAGCCAGGGCAACTACCGGGCTTTGCTGAAGCAAAAATCCATGGATGGCTATCCCGAATTTTTTGAGGAAAATTATCATTGAGGTGCGTCTGATAACAAGCGTTTTGTGGAGCTGTTTGCTTTTTTTGTTGATTTCCTGCGAGAACGACCTGGCGGAGGTGTCGGCCACCTTGCCTCAGGACGCCGTCAATCGCGAAGTGTTAGAGGATTTTCACATCATTTATTCTGATTCGGCCAAGGTGCTCATTCGCGCGATGGGGCCTTTGTTGTACAGGTATCTCGAGCGTGAAGACCCTCGCGAGGAGTTTCCCAAAGGCATTCATATTTTGTTTTTTGATGCAAATTCGCAGGTATTGACTTCTCGCCTTTCGGCAAATTATGGAGTGCGCAAAGAGAAAGACAGTCAAGTCGTTTTGAGGGATAGCGTGGTGTGGATTAGCGAAGACGGCAATCGCCTCGAGACCGAAGAGCTCATCTGGGACGAGAAGAAGGAGAAGGTTTACACCAACAAATTTGTCGTCGTGCGCTCTCCCGAACGCATCATTTATGGCCATGGCTTTGAGGCCAACCGCGATTTTACCGCTTCGACCATTTGGGCGGTAGAGGGCGAAATTCGCCTGGAGGAGTAAGGGGTTGCTTAATGAACCATTGCTATAACGCTAAAGAGTTTTATCTTTGTCCCATGCTGATGTTTGCCATTGTTTTGTCGCTTTTTTTTTCCGGTCTCTTTTCGGGTACGGAAATTGCCTTTTTGACTTCCAATAAGCTCTTTATGAAGTTGCAGGAGAGCAAGGGCTCTCGTGCGGGGCGCATCCTGGCGGGTTTTTACGAAAACAAGAACGATTTTCTCAGCACGCTGCTGGTGGGGAACAACATCGCCCTGGTCATTTTCTCTTCGCTGATGACCATTCCGCTGGACCGGCTGCTGCGGGAGCAATTGCAGGTGCAAAACGAGGGGCTGCTGCTGTTGCTGCAAACCCTCATCATTACCATTTTGGTCTTGCTTTTTGGGGAGTTTTTGCCCAAAACCATTTTCAGGCTTTACGCCGATAAGTTGCTGATCATGTTGGCGGTGCCTTTGAGCGTCATCAAAACCCTGCTCGCGCTTCCCGCCTGGATGATGACCTCTTTGTCGAAATTCATCATTAGCAAAGTGATGCGGGCACCCTATCAGGAGGTGGAAGAACCGCTCGATAAAAGCGATCTGGAAAACTTCATCCTTTCAGTTTCTACGGATAAGGATGAAGAAATTGATACGGCCCTCTTTACCAAAGCTCTTAACCTGCATGAGATTCAGGTGCGCGATTGCATGGTGCCCCGCACGGAAATTGAGGGCATCAGCATAGACAGCTCCTTTGAAGAACTCATTGAATTGTTCAAAAAATCCCGGCATTCGCGCCTCCTGGTCTATCAGGAAGATATGGATGAGGTCGTGGGCTATGTGCATCATCAGGATTTGTTTCGCGACCCTCCGCCCCGTAAGATTGCGGAAGTGCTGCGCGATATTATGGATGTGCCGGAGAGTATGAAAGTGCATCAACTGCTGCACGTCTTTGTGGAAGAACACAAGAACATCGCCTGGGTTATTGATGAGTATGGCGGCACCGCAGGCATCATCACCCTCGAAGACATCGTAGAAGAAATCTTCGGCGAAATTGTGGACGAACACGATGAGGCATATCGCGAGGAAGTACTTGAAAAAGGGAAATACCTGTTTTCAGCCCGCCTCGAAATAGACTACCTCAACGAAAAATATCCGGACTTACATTTGCCGGAAGGCGAATATCACACCCTCTCGGGCTACCTCGTCATGACTTTGGAACGCATCCCCGAGCAGGGCGAAGAAATTGTCTTAAACGGCTTGAAGTTTACCGTCAAAGAAGTTGACGGAAAAAAAATTGAGGAGGTGCTGGTAGAAGTCCTCGATGAAAAAGATGAGCAAGCCGTTAAAGAGAAACCTGATGCCAAGGAAAAACAAACTAAAAACGAAGATTTATGAAAACGCTCTACATCTCTAAACTGACGGCTTTTTTTGTTTTTCTGCTTTTGCTGCAGGCGGGCTGTACACCGGAATCTTCTTCCGGTACTGAAGCACAGAACGAAAATCCGACAGAAGAGGGCGCAGAAGAAACAGTCGCAAATTCGCCTGCCAAACGGGCTGCCGTGAACAAGCCGGCTTCGGGAGATACCAAAACCTTTGTGCTGACGGATACGGATATTTCTTTTGAGCTGCCTGCGAGTTTTAAAGTCAGCGATCGCTCTCGCATCAAGCAGGATATACCGGCTATGCAGGAAGACCCGCTTTTGCTGGCACCGCTGCAGGGGGGCATTGATGACCTGCGTTCAGAAGACGATTTTCCAGACCTCTTTGTGGACACCGGCTCTCGCTATCGCTTTTTTCTGGTACACAATTTTGAGCACCTGGATTTAGATCAACAGGTACAGGGGGCTATCGAAAAATACCTGGACAAGCGCATGGATTTTCTCGCTAAGTTGATGAAAGAGATCGAGATTCAGCGCAAAGGCATACAATTTTTTGAGCTGGACGATCAAAATCGCTTCCAGGTGCGTTACCTCTTTACAGATAAGAGTAAGCCTGAGCATTTTATTTGGTTGACTATGTACTTTATCGCAACCGAGAGCCAGTCCTATTACATTTTGGTCGCTTCGGACACGGATGACGACATGGAGGCCTATGTGAATACCCTGAAAGAGGGGTGAGAAACTCTCGCAAAGGCGCAAAGGCGCAAAGGCACTTCCCTTGTACTTTTTTAGGAACCCTGATAAAACT
>JALVES010000310.1 GCA_027030635.1 Saprospiraceae bacterium
CTTTGCGAATCAGGTTAATCAGAAAGGTTGGCGTAGCGGTTTTGAACCAGTAATTGGAGAAAGCTCCGTTGTAAAACAACAACAAGACGCTAAAAGGATTATACACAAATTTTTTCCCGTCCCAACTATACCCGTTGTACCAGTTTTTTATGGCAGAGAGCGCCTGCTCTGTATTCATGTCGTTTTCCTCTGCAAAGAAAGGTAAGTATTCGGCAAAAAAATGTTCCAATTCCGGTTGAGTATAGCCCAGCAGGGTAGAATGGCGTGGAGACATGGTGATGTCATTCAGATTGTTTAAATCTGAAAAAATACTCACTCTGCTGAACTTGGAAACACCCGTAATGAATACCATACGAATATAAGGATCGCTGTCCTTAATCACCGAATAGAAGTTTTTAAGCACTTGCTGGTTTTCCTTAGCCTGTGCCACTTCTTCTCCAAGATAATCTATGATGGGTTTGTCGTACTCGTCTATGAGTAGCACTACCTGTCCTTTGGATTCAGCCAGTTTCCTTAGAAGTTCCTCAAATTGGTTTTTGAGACTATCGTCCTGCAAGGATACGCCATGCATCCGTGCTGACTCCTGAATGTACTTCTGAAGCTCTCCGTAAAGACCTTTCATTTTGTAGTCCAATCCGGCAAAGGGAATGTATATGACCGGATTGGTCTTCTCCCAGTCCCAACGGTCTTCTATCCAAAGCCCCTGAAACAACTCTTTGCTGCCTTCAAACAACTCCTTAAACGTACTCACCAGCAAAGACTTGCCAAAGCGGCGGGGACGGGAAAGAAAGTAGTAGCCGCTCTGGGTAGCCAGCTCATAAACATAGCGCGTCTTGTCTATGTAAAGGTAGTCTCCCTCACGAATTTTTCGAAAAGACTGTATGCCTACGGGTAGTTTTTGCATGGAACAAAGATAGGGATTTAATGGGGAATGGAGAATGGACACTCCGTGAGCACCGTGGTGAGGTTTCGGCTCCGGGTTTATTGGATAACCGGTTATGCTGCTTATTTCTCGCAAAAGCGCTAAGAAGAAGCAAGTTTCTTTAATCAAAGTAACTCAACGACTATAGTTGTTTTTCCTTTGCAAATTTGTTTATGAAGACGCTAAGAAGCCCGTATCCAGGCATGATTGGGTTATGATTGTTACGTTCGTTACGCGTTACGCTCATCACGTTCATCACGTTCGTCACGTTCATCACGTTCGTTACGCTCATCACGCCCGTTACGTTCATTACCCCATTACGCCCAAACCAACGACACACGACACGCGATAAACAATACATCAACACAACCGACAACCGACAACGGACAACCGCTTCCCAAAATCATCGTACATTTGCCTTATCCGATAAGACCAGTATCAAAGCCATGAGTACGAGCACAAAAAAAATCATCGAATGCGTCCCCAATTTCAGCGAGGGGCGCGATATGGGAGTCATTGAGAAAATCGCTGAGGTCATACGCGCTACGGAGGGCGTGAAACTGTTGGACATAGACCCGGGCAAGGCCACAAACCGCACTGTGGTAACCTTTGTAGGTGAGCCGGAGCCGGTGATTGAAGCGGCTTTCAGAGCCATTCAAAAGGCGGCGGAGCTGATAGACATGTCGAAGCATCAGGGCGAGCACCCGCGCATGGGCGCTACGGATGTCTGCCCGCTGGTGCCGGTTTCGGGCATAGAGATGGAGGAAGTGGTGGAGTATGCCCGGAAACTGGGCAGGCGCGTGGGCGAGGAGTTGGGCATCCCCGTTTACCTGTACGAAAGTGCTGCCACTTCCGAAGAGCGGCGCAACCTGGCTTACGTGCGCTCGGGCGAGTACGAAGCCCTGCCCGAAAAGCTGAAAAAGCCCGAATGGAAGCCGGATTTCGGGCCTGCAACTTTTAATCCAAAGGCAGGAGCTACGGCCATTGGCGCCCGCGATTTTCTCATTGCCTACAACGTCAATCTCAACACCACTTCCGTGCGTCGTGCCAATTCCGTGGCTTTTGACGTGCGCGAGAAGGGGCGCGTGATGCGGGAAGGCAATCCCATCACAGGCCCCATTGTGAGGGATGAGAGCGGGCAGCCGAAGCGCGTCCCGGGCAAGTGCAAGGCCGTGAAGGCCATAGGCTGGTACATCGAAGAGTACGGCATCGCCCAAATATCCATGAATTTGACCGATATTAGTCAGACTTCGCTGCACGAGGCTTTTGAAGCCTGCCGCGAGAGTGCCAACCGGCGGGGCCTGCGCGTAACGGGCTCGGAATTGGTGGGCCTGGTGCCCAAGAAAGTCTTGCTCGATGCCGGCAGGTACTTTCTGAAAAAGCAGCGCCGCTCGCTTGGCCTGCCTGAAGAGGAAATCATCCGCATAGCCGTGCGCTCGCTGGGGCTGGATGAGCTTTCGCCCTTTGAGCCCAAAAAGAAAATCATCGAATACATGCTGGAAGAGGAGGGCCGCGACCGCCTCGTCAGCATGAGCCTGCGGGAGTTCGCCAACGAAACGGCCTCGGAAAGCCCCGCTCCCGGCGGCGGCTCCATCTCCGCTTATGTGGGCGCTCTCGGCGCTGCCCTCGGAGCTATGGTGGCCAATCTCTCCTCCCACAAAAGAGGCTGGGATGAGCGTTGGGAAGCCTTCAGCCGTTGGGCAGAGCAGGGGCAGAGCATCAAGGAGCGCCTGCTCCAACTGGTGGATGAAGATACGCGGGCCTTCGACGCCATCCTCGAGGCTTTCCGTTTGCCGAAAGGCAGTGAAGAAGAAAAAGCAGCCCGCAAACAGGCCATCAACGAGGCGACGCGCTACGCCATCGAGGTGCCGCTGCAAGTCATGGAAACAGCCCTGAGTTCTTTTGCCCTGCTCAAAGCCATGACCGAGGAGGGCAACCCCAACTCCATCACCGATGCCGCTGTGGGTGCGCTCTGTGCCCGCGCTGCCGTGCGTGGAGCGGCCATGAACGTGCGCATCAACCTGGGCGATTTTAAGGGCGATGAGGCCTTTGCAGCCGATGCGCTCAGGCGAGTGGAGCAGGCCGAAGCGCAGGCCGCCGATTGGGAGCGCCAAATCGTCGAACTCACGCAAAAAGCCCTGGCATGAGAGGAGCCGCCCTTGCTTTGCTGCACCGGCGCCCGTGGCCATTGGTAGCCTGGGCGCTGCTCGTGCCCGCCGGCATTTGGCTGGCCGTGGCGATGGAGCAGCTTATTTGGGCGGTGATTCCGTTGCTGGTGTTGGTGGCCGCTTATGTGGTGGTGGATTTGCTCGGCGCTTTTGTCTTTTTGGGCGTTCTGATACCGCTGTCCACGGAGTTGGATTTGCCCGGGGGCTTTAGTACGGATTTTCCGGTGGAGTTTTATACCATTGGCCTGATGTTCGCCTATTTCCTGTGGCTGTTGGGCAATTTGAAAAAACGCTTTCCGGTGCAGATGGTCTTACACCCCATCGGGCTGTTGTTGCTGGCGCATTGGGGCTGGACTTTCCTGACCTCTTTTTCCGCCTTGCATCCGCTGATTTCCATCAAATTTTTTCTGGCGAAGAGCTGGTACATCGTAGTTTATTTTTTCATGGCGGGCAGCTTGTTGCAGCAGGAAGACGGCATACGGCGCTTTTTTCGGGCGGCGCTGTGGATGTTGTTTGCCACGATTTTCATCATCATGCTGCGCCATGCCGCAGCCGGCTTCACTTTTGACAGCGCCAACAAAGTGATGGCACCTTTTTACCGCAATCACGTGGATTATGCGGCCATTATGACGGTGCTTTTTCCGGTAGTCTGGTATTGGCCTCATGGCTTTTCAGCAAAAAAGAGCGGCAGTCGTTGGCATCTGTTGTTGGTTTTATGGCTCTTGCTGGCCATCCAGCTGACCTATACGCGCACGGCCTACATCAGCTTGCTCATGGCGGCGGGCCTGTATGTGGTTTTGCGGCTGCGCCTTTTGAAGCCCGCCCTGGTGCTCGCATTTGGATTGGCTGTGGGCGGGTTGCTCTACCTGGCGAGTCAAAACCGCTATTTGGATTATGCGCCCAATTATCAGACGACCATTGCCCACCACCGTTTCGACAACCTGATTGAAGCTACTTATAAGTTAGAAGACATCTCCACCATGGAGCGCTTCTACCGCTGGATTGCCGGTGTGCAGATGGGCCGCGAGCGCCCGCTGCTGGGCTATGGCCCGGGCAATTTTTACGAGGGCTACCGCCCCTATACGGTTACGAGTTTTAAGACTTATGTGAGCGACAATCCCGAGCGTTCGGGCATTCACAATTATTTTTTGATGCTGCTGGCAGAGCAGGGATTTCCGGGATTATTTCTGTTCGTCGCCTTGCTTTTCTATGCCTTTTTCACTGCTGAGCGGCTCTATCACCGTTTGCCGAAAGGCCCGAAGCGCTACCGGCTCCTCTCCCTCACCCTCGGCCTGGGAGTCATCACCTCTTTCCTCCTCATGAACGACATGATCGAAACGGATAAGGTGGGAACGTTTTTCTTTATTTACTTAGCTTTGTTGGTTAATGGGGAGTGGGGTGTTTAGTGTTTAGTGTTTGACAATGCCTGAATGACGATTAACGATTAACGATTTTTGATCTTTATTTCTCGCTAAGACGCTAAAGGCATCCAATTTACATCCGAAACGCACAACTTAACGACTACAGCCATTTTTCTCTGCAAATTTGGCCATATAAGACGCTAAGGAGCCCATTTCCAAGCATGGCTGGAGGTACAATTGTTACGCCCGTCACGCGTCACGTTCGTTACGTTCATCACGTTCATCACGTTCATCACGTTCGTTACGTTCATCGTCAGAATCACAGACAAGTATCGTACGCGCGCTAAAGCACGCGGTACTGATTGACGGGCTAAAGCCCGCCCAACTCAACACTCAACACTCAACACTAACCACTCAACGCTCAACGCTCAACGATACGCGATAAACAATAAATCAACGCACCTGACAACCGACAACCCTCACCAAAACAACTCTCTCGCCACAAAATCAGCCAGCAGCCGGCCTTTGCGGGTGAGGATGTAGTGGCCTTCTTTTTGTTGGAGCAATTCCTGTTGCATGAGTGGCCGGGCATTTTTCAGGAAGTGGGTTTTGTATGTAGCGCCGAGCATTTGGATGTCGGGCAGGGCGATGCCTTCGATGGTGCGCAGGCGGGTGAGTATGAGTTCGTTGTAGCGTTGGGGTGTGGTGAGACATTCCTCTTCCCAAGTGGGTTTTCCTTCTTGGAGGCGGCGCAGGTAGAGGCCGTTGCCGGCGACGTTCCAGCGGCGGCAGGAGCCGTTGTAGGAGTGGGCGGAGGGGCCGATGCCGAGGTAGGGCGCTCCCTGCCAGTAGAGGCTGTTGTGAATGGCGCGTTGGCCCGGACGGGCGAAGTTGGAGAGTTCGTATTGTTCGTATCCCTGCCTTTCGGCAAATGCCATGAGCATCTCAAATTGTTCGGCGGCCTTGCTTTCGGGCGGCAGGGGGGTGATGCCTTTACGCACGCGGTAGCCGAGGGCCGTTTTGTCTTCGACGGTGAGGGCATAGCAGGAGAGGTGGGGGATTTGGAGTTCGGCAGCGCGGTTTAAGTTGGCCAGCCATTGCTCGTTGCCGGTGGTGGGTGCCCCGAAGATGAGGTCTATGCTCAGCCGCTCAAAGCCGGCATGGCGGGCTTCGCGGATGGCGTTCAGCGCCTGTTCAGCCGAGTGGATGCGCCCCATGTAGCGCAGGTCTTCCTCCCAAAACGACTGAACACCTATGCTGAGCCGGTTGACGGGTGTTTCACGCCGCAGGGCACGCAGATAACCGGCGCTGAGGTCATCGGGATTGGCCTCGAGAGTGATTTCTATCTCTGCATCCCAACTCCAATATTGGGCAGCCTTCTCGAGAAAGCGCTTGATTTCATCCGTACTCAGCAGAGAAGGCGTGCCACCGCCAAAGTAGATGCTTCGGAGGGAGCGCCCGGGCAGTTCGCGCTTCCGCAAATGCAATTCCGACAGCATGGCCCGCAGCACCTCTTCCTTGTACTTCAAGACCGTGGAAAAGTGGAAGTCGCAGTAATGGCAGGCTTTCCTGCAGAAGGGGATGTGGATGTAGAGGCCTTGGGGAGGGGGTGAGGGACTTTGAAGGTCCAATATGAGGTCTCTTACAGACCACCAATCGGCAAGGAGTCGAGGCAGTTTATGAAAGATATCCGTGTGGATGCAGCAAATCAGGGCATATTCATGCTGCCCGACTCTATCTCTGCTTTGGTTGAAAGGCACCCGCAGATGATCGTGTTTCAGGATGTAGTCAAAGTCGGGTATGATGATGATTTCATCGGTAAAGTTGTCTAAGGCCTTTGATATCTGTCCATAAGTCAGGCCGTCAACGGGGAAGCTTGTGACTGTGCGTTCGGGAAATTTTTCCTGGAGTTCTGTTTCTAACTTTTCCAATATTTGAGGGAGCCGGTATTCTGCGAATACCAGCCGAAATTGGTGATATCTGAATACCTTTTGGAGGAGGCTGATTTCTTCTGCCCATTTTTGTTGATCAACTTCCATGTTTCATTTTTTATGGCAAGCTATATCATGGCGCCCTCTCGCCTCCTTTAGAAAACAGGGTTTCAAGTTGAACCGGTTTAAAACCCGCGAGAACCCGCCGCACCCGCGTCATCCGCGTTCTATTGGGGCATTGCTGGCTTACTGGCAATGCCAATAATAAAACCTGCTGCAGCATGCAGGTTCTATGGGCTACTTAGTCCTTAATAGAACGCGGGCTTCGGCAAGCTCAACCTGACAGTAAAGGTCGTTTCAAAACTTGATGAGTCATTTTCAAAATGCCCCTGCAATTTTCTCTGCGATTTCCTCGAATTCTTCCAGTGAGAGTTTTTTGAACGGGTTTCGGAAGTTCATGTCTTCCATGCTGTTGATGGGGATGAGGTGGACGTGAGCGTGGGGCACTTCGAAACCCATGACGGCCACGCCTATGCGGTTGCAGGGGATGACTTTTTCGATGGCATGGGCTACGCGTTTGGCGAAGAGCATGAGGCCGCAGAGCAGCTCGTCGTCGAGGTCGAAGAATTTGTCTATTTCCTTTTTGGGGATGACGAGGGTGTGCCCTTTTTGCAGGGGGCGGATGTCGAGGAAGGCGAGGTAGTCTTCGGTTTCGGCTACTTTGAAGACGGGGACTTCTCCTGCGATGATTTTGGTGAAGATGCTGGCCATGGCGTTTGGGTTTTGAGGGATGGCCTTTGCCGGCTGTGGGGCGGGCAAAGGCCGGTTTTGGTTTTAGATGGATATCTCGAGGATTTCGAATTCGACCTGTCCTGCCGGGGTTTTGATGACGGCGGTTTCGCCCACTTTTTTGCCGAGCAGGCCTTCGCCTACGGGCGAGGAGACGGAGATTTTTTTGTTTTTGAGGTCGGCTTCGGAGGCGGAGACCAGTTGATAGACGACTTCTTTGCCGGTTTTTTTGTTGAGCACTTTGACGCGGGTGAGGATGCGCACTTCGCTGGTGTCGAGCTCATCGGCATTGAGTATGCGGGCGTTGGCGAGTATTTTGGTGAGGTCGTTGATGCGCTTTTCGAGCATGCCCTGGGCATCTTTGGCGGCGTCGTACTCCGCATTTTCAGACAGGTCGCCTTTGTCGCGGGCCTCGGCTATGGCCTGGGCGATTTTGGGGCGTTCTACGGTCTTTAGATGCTCCAGCTCCTGCTTGAGTTTTTCGTAGCCTTCGGGTGTCAGATATTGTTTTTGTGCCATGATGTCGGGATTTTATCTGGTTTTGCCCCTCTTGAGAGGGCTGCCCTGAAAAGATAAAACGAACCTTTCAAAAGGCACACACCTTTTGAACGACTCGTTCCGTATTCACATTAGGGATGTGCAAAGATAGGGAGAATTTTGGAAATGCTCCCTATCTCAGCGTAAAGCTCAGAACTTAAACCCAAAGGTTGCAATGTAGTCTTCGCGTTGGATTTGGTTGTTGACTTCGGCTTTGGGGTAGAGGGCTGTTTCGTAGGGGAAGTAGGCTTCTGCGTAGGTAGAGAGGACGTAGGCGAAGTCGAAGAAGAATTTTTTGGTGCGGATACCGATGCCGGCGTGGATGGCATCGGAGGTGTTGTTGAAATTTTGGTAGGGGGAGGATACGGTGCTGTAGCCGAGGCGCAGGCGTGCGGGGCCGGTGCGGAATTCGCCGCCGAAGCGCAGGGCAAGGGAAGTGGTGTATTTGTTGGCAATTTGTTGGTTGAGTTCTTGTTCGTAGGCGCGGTCTTCGGCACTGGCGTTTTTAAAGGAGTAGAAGCTGGTGCTGTAGTCCACCCATTCGGCTTCGGCGGTGAGGAAGGCCATTTTTCTGAGCAGGAAGCCTCCGCTGGCGATGAAGCGCCAGGGCGTGCGCAGTTTGTACTCGAAATAGCCGTCGGGAGAGGTGGCTTCGAGGAAGTTGCTGCTGTTGTTGATGGTATAGTCGTAGGTCATGCTGCTGCTGTAGGTGTCGTTGAGATTGAAGAAAGTGGGGGTGTGTACGCTAAGCCCGAGTCGAACAGCATGCACGGGTTTGACGATGAGGCCGAGTTTGAGGTTGAAGCCTGTGCCTATGGTGTTGAGGCTTTCGTCGTAGGTGAGTTCGTTGAAGTATTTGATGTCGTCGTTTTCGTCCCGTTCGAAATAGGATTTGTTTTCGTTGTAGCGGAGGAAAGGGATGCCGAGGGTAACGCCAATTTGCAATTTTTCTTTGTAGTTGGCTGCGAGGGCGAAGTTGAGTTCGGAGATGCCGCCGCCGGTTTTTACGCTTTGTCCTTTGGGGACGATATCGCCCTGGGTGAAATCGGAGGTATAGACCGTATTGTCGTTGTCGGGATTGTAGATGGCACCGGTTTCATAAGCGAGACCTGCCTCGAAGTCGTCGAGTTGATCGGGCGTAAGGCCATCGGCCAACTCGATGAAGCGGCCGGTGATGGAGCCTTCGGAGCTGCCTTCAAAGTAGTATTTCTGGTCAAAATCTGCGAGGCGGATGATGCCCATGCCAAAATTTACGAGTGTCCAGTCTTTTGATGCGGGAGAGCTGGTCGTTACTACGCCCACATTGGAGAGGCGCATTTTGTTGTTGTGATTGATGTAGGAGGAGTTTTCGTCCGGATTACCGCCCTGCAACTGAGATTCGGTGGTGGCGCTAAGCCATTTGGGGCTGATGGTAAATTCAGAACGCCTGAAGGATGCCAGTCCGGCGGGATTGGAGTAGATGGTGGTATAGTCTGCCCCAAAGGCGCCGATAGCGCCGCCGACGCCTATGGTGCGGGCCGTGCCCTGGGGAGTAAAGATGGAGTTGCGCAGGGCTTCGTAGGAAGTCTGGGCTGTGGCTGTGAGTACCCAAGACATCAG
>JALVES010000311.1 GCA_027030635.1 Saprospiraceae bacterium
CAAATCAACAAATTCCCAAACGCTAAACGCTAAACGCTAAACACTAAACACTAAACACTAAACAACCAAAAAAATAATTGCAACATAAAGGTATATTTGCCATCCACACACAATCAAAACCGATATGATGCGCAAAATCCGCAAGCTGCTGCTGTACCTCAGCCTCGCTTTTGTCGCCCTCTTTCTGTTGCTCGCTTTGCTGGCCAACCTGTTTGAAGAACAGATCGGACGCAGCCTCCAGGCGCAAATCAACCGACAATTGGAAACCAAACTGGAATTCGACGGCTTTGGCCTCTCCCTCTTGCGGCACTTCCCCAACCTCTCTGCCGACTTCCACGAAGTGCGAGTCGAAGATGCCTTCGGCGATCTTTTGCTGGAAAGCCAAAGGCTCTCCTTTCTCATCAGCCCCTTCAGCCTGCTCGGTAAATCCATCAAAGTGCGCTCCGTAGCGCTGACCGATGGCGCCCTGCGCATCCACTATGACCGCAAAGGACGCCCGAACTACGACATTTTTAGCGAAAGCGAAAAAACTACTTCCACAGATTCAGAAAGCGAGGGCGTCAGCCTGTCCATACAGTCTGCTCAGCTCCGCGATGTACAGCTCATCTACCAGGATGAAGCCTCCAAGACGGAAGCCCAAATTCAGCTCTTCTCCGCCGACATCGCCGGCGATTTCTCAGCCGACGAGATAGCCTTAGATACCCGCGCTGCCCTGCAAATACAATTTCTCGATGCCGAAGACGAGCGCTACCTGCCGGGAACCGAAATCGAGATCAAAGGAAAAACCCTGCTGCGGCCCAATGATCAATACTACGCCTTCGACGCCCTCGAACTCTCTCTCGAAGGCAACCCCTTCCTCCTCAATGGCAGCCTCGAAATACACGAATCTTTCAGTGATTACGATCTGGAACTCTCTACCGATGATGCCCGGCTCGAAGGCCTGTTGCTCTTCCTGCCGGCCAATGCCTTTCCCGCGCTCGAAGACTTCAAAAGCCGTGGAGATTTCCGTTTTCAGGCTACCATCAAAGGGCGGAAAACGGCCTCGTCCTACCCCGCCATCACCGCCGATTTTGGACTCGACCATGGCCGCCTCAGCAGCGAACTGCTGGCCGACGACCTCAAGGAGGTCAGCTTCTCCGGTCATTTCGACAACGGCAAAGCCCACTCGCCCAAGACCAGCCGCCTGAAAATCGAAAACTTCCGGGCCTACCTCAAGCGCGAACGCATTCAAACCGATTTCACACTGACCAACCTGGATCACCCTGCCATCCAACTTTTCCTCGATGGCACCCTGCCCATAGGCTCCATCTATCCCGCCCTCGCAGCAGGCAACATCAGCGGAGGCATGGGAGACATCACCTTCGATCAGCTCCGCATAGAGGGACGCATACGCGACATGCAATCCGCCGGCCGCATGGATCGCGTGAAAGCCTCCGGCCAAATCCTGCTCGACGATGCCGGCCTGCTCATCCATGGCCACAAAGTCTTCTTCGACCGCGGCACCTTCACCATCAACGGCAACCAGGTCGCCATGAAAGACATGGAAATCGAAGCCCCCGGCAACGAATGGAGCCTCGAAGGCCAAATCAGCAACCTCCTGCCCGCCCTGCTCGCCCCCGCCGGCAACCCCTACAACGCACGCCTCAGATTTTCCTCCAGCCTGCAAGCCGATAAACTCGACCTCGACAAACTGCTCGCCATCACTGAAGAAGCGCCGGCTGAAACAGCAACGAGCAGCGACAGCCTTTCGGCAAATGCAAAACAAGACTTATCCGCACGCGGAGGAAGCACGGACAACAGCTTCTTCTCCATGCTCGACGGCAGCTTCGAAGCCGAAATCGCAGAATTCAACTACCGCGAAATCCAGGCCCAAAACTTCAAAGGAAAACTGGAATTTTTTGCCGGCAACATCAAAGTCAAGGGCGATGTGCAGGCCATGGACGGCCAATTTCACCTCAACGGCACCTATTTCAACCTCAGCGAACCCTACTTCAAAGGCCAAATCATTTGCAAGAGCGTGGACGTCAAAGAATTTTTCCGCCAAAACGAAAACTTCGGACAGGACATCCTCCAGGACCGCCACCTCAGCGGCAAAATGAACGCCTGGCTCAGCCTCACCATACCCTTCGATGCAGCAGGCAATTTGCTCGACGACAAACTCTACGTACTGGCCGCCGTGGGCATTGAAGAAGGCGAGCTCAGGGACTTCGAAATGCTGGAATCCTTTTCCACTTTCGTAAAAATAGACGACCTGCGCCGCATCCGCTTTCACAACCTCTACAACTACTTCGAAATTCGCAAGCGCACCATCTACATTCCGGGCATGTTCATCCAAAGCAACGCCATGAACATGACGCTCGCCGGCGAGTACGACTTCGACTACAACTACACTTTCTACCTGAAGGTCAACGCCGCACAAACCCTGGCCAACCGCTT
>JALVES010000312.1 GCA_027030635.1 Saprospiraceae bacterium
GCAACTCCTCCCTAAAAAGAGTTGCCTTCGGGCAACTCTCACAAAAAAGAGAGTTGCCTTCGGGCAGCTCTCATAAAAAAAGAGAGTTGCCTTCGGGCAACTCTCATAAAAAAAGAGAGTTGCCTTCGGGCAGCTCTCACAAAAAAAGAGAGTTGCCTTCGGGCAGCTCTCACAAAAAAGAGAGTTGCCTTCGGGCAGCTCTCATAAAAAAAGAGAGTTGCCTTCGGGCAGCTCTCACAAAAAAGAGAGTTGCCTTCGGGCAACTCTCATAAAAAAAGAGAGTTGCCATCGGGCAGCTCTCACAAAAAAGAGAGTTGCCTTCGGGCAACTCTCATAAAAAAAGAGAGTTGCCCAAAGGGCAACTCTCAAAATTGGAATGTATGGAAACTTTGCTCACGTGGGCAAGCTTCGTCTTTGTGCCTGGGAGGAGGCACTTTATTTTAGCGTAAAGGAGCCGGTGCCGGCCAGATAGCCTTTGTTGTAGATTTCTACGGTGTAGTTGCCCGGCTGGAAGGGCGTTTGCGGTTCCCACTTTACGCAGAGCATGTCTTGGTCTTGTGAGTAATCGAACTCTTTGGTGGTGGTGTAGCGGATTTTTTCGCCATTGCTGCGGTTGGTCAGTACGCCGCTACCCATTTCGTCAATGGCCAGGGTTTCGCCTAAGGGGTTGATGATGCGGATGTAATAGACTTCCTGCCCGGGCTTGGCTACTTCATTGACGGTAGTTTTGAAGCAGATTTCCAGCTGGTCCACATTTTTAGCGGCTTTTTTCCTGGAGCGTTTGCCCTTGGATTTGAGCATGTAGCCCGTCGTTTCCACGTCTTCTACGCGTATAACGGAGGCATAGGTAACTGTTTCGGACAGTTTTTCGGCCCGGCTGGAGAGTTGCTCTTTTTCGCTGATCAATTTGGCTTGCTCTTCGCTGAGCTGTTGATTGGTTTGGCGCTGCATTTCGAGATCGGAGGAGAGCATTTCCTTTTCTTGTTTGAGCTGCTCGTTTTCGGCTCGCAGGGTTTCCACTTCGGCTATGTATTGCTCGATTTGGGCATTGAGTTTTTTGATTTCTGCGCGGGCTTTGCTGAGGTCGCGTTTGTTGCGGATGAGTTTGTCAATCTGGGCTTTTTGATCGGCCAGTTCAGCTTGTTGTTGCTCGATCAGGGCGTTGAGTTCTTCATTTTCGCCCCGCATATTTTCCAATTCGTCAATAGCCTGGTTGTACTGTTCTTCGAGCTGTTGGGCGAGCTGCTCGGCTTCGCTGAGCTCGATTTCCTGTTGAGCGACTTGTTTGCCCAATTTGAATTTGTTGAACAGCAGGATGGTTACAACAATGAGCAGGGCAACGATGACAACGGAAGCGATGGCAATGATGCGCTGTTTTGAATTGTTCGTAGTCATAAATGGAAAGTTTTGATGTTTGTAAGGTAATAGGTGTTGGTTGTGAACTTTGTTCACTTTTGAAACGAAAAAAAAGGTAGAATTGCTTTGCGGCGCTCTACTTTTTTTTGAACTGCTCTATGGCCTTGCGCGCAAAATCGGAGAGCACCAGCCTGCCTGAGGTAGCTGCCCGTTCTTCGAGCAGTTCGTCCCAGTGTTCCGTTCCCAGCCAGAGGGTGCGTTTGAGCTCCATGAGGGCATCGGGATTGAAGGAGAGCAGGCGTCGGGAGAAATCTTCGATATAGGCATCTGTCTGTTCTGTGGATTCGAAGACTTCGGCGAAGAGGGCGTGGTTTTTGGCCCATTCGGCGGTGCGCCATTCGGTGGCATTGAGGGCGAGTTGGGACATGGCGGAGACGCCCATTTTGCGTTCGATGGCGGGGCCTACCACGAAGGGGCCTATGCCTACGGCCAGTTCGCTGAGTTTTATGGAGGCGTATTTGGTGGCTATGCAGTAGTCGGTGGCTGCTGCGAGGCCTACGCCGCCGCCGACGGCTTTGCCCTGCACTCTTCCGAGGATGATTTTGGGGCATTTGCGCATGGCATTGATGACGTTGGCGAAGCCCATGAAAAAGCGCTTGCCGGCCTCGGCATCTTGGATGGCTATGAGCTCGTCAAAGCTGGCGCCGGCGCAGAAGGTGCGCTCGCCTCCGCTTTTGAGGACGATGAGGCCCACCTCTTCCTTTTGGCCGGCCTCGGTGATGGCTTTCGCCAAATCTGCAAGGAGATTGCCCGGCAGGGAGTTGTGTGCGGGATGGAAGAAGGTGATGGTGGCCAGGCGGTTTTCAATTTCGGTTTTTACGTAGGCTTGTTGCTCTGGACTCATGTTCGGTGGGTTCTGTGTTTACAGGTTTTTCATTTTGACCATAGTCAGGATGGTGGCGAGGGCTACGGTTTCTCCCGTTTCGTCATAGACATCCACGAGGAATTTGACGATGCCCTTGCGGAAGTCTTCGTCCTCGCGCTTTTCCTGGGCGATTTTTTCCTTGACGGTAAATTTGACGCCTATGGTCATGCCCGGATAGACGGGCTTGGTGAAGCGGCATTCGTCTATGCCGTAGTTGAGCAGAACGGGCCCTTTGCGGGGCTCGACGAAGAGGCCGGCAGCTTTGGAGAGGATGAAGTAGCCGTGAGCCACGCGCTGCTCGAAGATGGTGCCATCGAGAGAGGTGGCGTCCATGTGGGCGTAAAAATGGTCTCCGCTGACGTTGGCGAAGTTGGTGATGTCGGCCTCTGTAACGGTGTGTTTGGCCGTGAATATGGTTTCGCCCACCTGCAAGTCTTCGAAATACTTGCGGAAGGGGTGGATTTCCGTTTCCTTATAAGGGCTGCCGGGCTGGAAGACGTCCGTAATTTCCGTGATCATGCCCGGATGCCCCTGGATGGCCGTGCGTTGCAGATAGTGGTAGAGGCCGCGCAGGCCTCCCAGCTCCTGCCCTCCGCCGGCGCGTCCGGGCCCTCCGTGGCTGAGCAGCGGCATGGGTGAGCCGTGGCCCGTGCTTTCGGGGGCGCTGTCGCGATTGAGGATGAGGATGCGTCCGTGCCAGGGAGCTGCCGCCATGACATAGCGGCGGGCGATGTCGGCATCGAGGGTAGCGATGGTGCTCACCAGAGAGCCCTTGCCCAGGTTGGCGATGGTGGCGGCCTCTTCGATGTCCGTATAAGGCATGACGGTACTGACCGGCCCGAAGGCTTCCACAGAGTGGGTTTCCAATTGGTGCAGGGGGTCTTCGTTGAGCAGCACGGTGGGCGGGAAGAAGCAGCCTTTGGCCGCATCGGCGCCGATGGGCCGGACTTCCTCTTCGCCGATGACGATTTGGGAGGCTTTTTGCAGTTCGGCCACTTTTGCGCGCACGTCTTCCTGTTGCACTTTGGCGACCAGGGCGCCCATGCGCACCTCTTCGCGTTGGGGGTCGCCCAGGGTTACCTTGGCGAGAGATTGGCGCAGGGCTTCGATGACGTTTTGCACCTGCTCGCGGGGCACGATGATGCGGCGTATGGCGGTGCATTTCTGCCCGCATTTGACGGTCATCTCGCGGCGCACTTCCCTGATGAAGAGGTCGAACTCCGGCGTATCGGGCGTGGCATCGGGCCCGAGTATGGCTGCATTGAGGCTGTCGGCTTCCATGTTGAAGGGCACGGACTCCTGCACGATGCGGGGGTGTGTCTTTAGGAGACGTCCGGTTTCTGCCGAGCCGGTGAAGGCGACGGCGTCCTGGGCCGTGAGGTGGTCAAGGATGCCGATGCCGTTGCCCTGTACGAGTTGCAGGCTGCCTTCCGGCAAAATGCCCGACTCGACGATGTCTTTGACCATGGCTTCGGCGAGGAAGGAACTGAGCTCCGAGGGCTTGACGAGGGCGGGCATGCCGGCCAACAGCGTCGGGGCCAGTTTTTCCAGCATCCCCCAAATGGGAAAGTTGAAGGCGTTGATGTGAACGGCTATGCCCTGGCGCGGCAGGAGGATGTGATGACCGATAAAGCTGCCGCCTTTCGACAGCCCGATGGTGTCGCCTTCTACGTAAAAGGGCTTATCGGGCAACTGCCGCCGCAGGCTGGCATAGGCGAAGAGGGTGCCGATGCCTCCGTCAATATCTATCCAGCTGTCGGTTTTGGTGGCGCCGGTGCGATAGCTGAGGGGATAGTACTTTTTGCGTATGCCGTGCAGGTAGAGCGCCAGTTTTTTGAGCATCAGGCCTCTTTCGCGGAATGTCATTTGCCGCAAGGCAGATCCTCCCACCCGTCTTCCATAGTCGAGCACGGCTTCAAAATCAACGCCTTCATGGCCGCAATAGCCAATCAGCTCTCCGGTGATGGCATCGTATTGGGGTAGTTTCTCACCCCGGGGGCTTTCCCATTTTCCGAGGATGTAGTTTTTGAGTTCCATGTTTGCAGTTGGTTTTAGAGCAGTTTTTACTCTTCGCTTTCGTTTTCATCGGGCTGGTCTTCGCTCTGCTCGGCGGGCTCGTTTGTCAGGGCCTCTTTTTCATCTGTACTGAAGGGGCGGGGCCCGATGAGGCGCTCCAGATCGGATTTGAGGAGCACTTCTTTTTCGAGCAATTGGCGAGCCAGCAGTTCCAGTTCGTTGCGGTATTTTTTGAGCAATTCGATGGCCCGTTGGTACTGTTCGTCGAGGATTTTGCGCACCTGCTCGTCAATGAGGCGGGCGGTGTCTTCGGAGAAGGGCTTTTGGAATTGCTCCTCCATCATTGAGTGGAAGGACACCTGCCCGACTTCCTTGCTCATGCCGAAGACGGTAACCATGCTATAGGCGATTTTGGTAACCTGGTCGAGGTCGTTTTGCGCGCCGGTGGATATCTTGCCGAAGACGATTTGCTCGGCAGCGCGGCCTCCGAAAGTCATGCAGAGGCGGTCGAGCAGTTGTTCGTAGCGGGTGATGTACTCTTCTTTGGGCAGGTATTGGGCATAGCCCAGGGTGCCCATGCCGCGGGGGACGATGGTTACCTTTACCAGGGGCGAGGCGTGTTCGAGGAACCAGCCGCAGATGGCGTGGCCGGCCTCGTGATAGGCGATGATCTCCTTCTCTTTGGGGGAGATGATCATGTTTTTCTTTTCCAGGCCTCCGATGACGCGGTCGAGGGCGTAGTTGAAGTCGTCCATATCCACCGCATCTTTGTTTCGGCGGGCTGCGACCAGGGCTGCTTCGTTACAGACATTGGCGATTTCGGCACCGGCGAATCCGGGCGTCATTTCGGCCAGGTGCTCGGCATCTACATCTTCGGCCAGCTCGATGTTTTGGAGGTGTACTTTGAAGATGGCCTCACGCCCTTTGAGGTCGGGCCGGTCAATGCCGATTTGGCGGTCGAAGCGGCCAGGGCGCAGCAGGGCGGAGTCGAGCACATCGGGGCGGTTGGTAGCGGCGATGAGGATGACGCCCTTGTCGGTGGTGAAGCCGTCCATTTCCACCAGCAACTGGTTGAGGGTGCTTTCGCGTTCGTCATTGCCGCCCTGGAAGCCCTTTCCGCGGGCACGCCCGATGGCGTCAATCTCGTCTATGAAGATGATGCAGGGCGCTTTTTCGCGGGCCTGGCGGAAGAGGTCGCGCACGCGGGAGGCGCCCACGCCCACAAACATCTCCACAAAATCGGAGCCGGAGATGGTGAAAAAGGGCACGCCGGCCTCGCCTGCCACGGCCTTGGCCAGCAGGGTTTTGCCCGTTCCCGGAGGGCCGAAGAGCAGCACGCCTTTGGGGATTTTGCCGCCCAGGGCCGTGTATTTTTTCGGGTTTTTGAGGAAGTCCACCACTTCCATAACTTCTTCGCGGGCTTCTTCGAGGCCGGCCACCTGCTCGAAGGTAACATCTACATGGGCGTCCTTGTCAAAGAGGGTGGCTTTGGATTTGCCGATGTTGAAGATTTGAGCTCCTCCGCCGCCGTTGCCCATGCGTCTCAGGATGAATACCCACAGGCCTACGACCAGCAGGATGGGGAAGAGCCAACCCATGAGATTTCCAAGCCAGTTGGACTTTTCTTCATATTGTACAGGGACTTGTTCGCCTTTCGGCAAATGAGCGTTGAGCTCCTGTATCTGGCGGGCGAAAGCCTCGGGAGGGCCGATGTTGAAGATGTAATGCGGGCGCGTAGCGGGATAGTTGTTGCGCGCCACCTCTTTGTATTCGCTTTTCTTCAGCGCTTCGGGCTTGAGATAAACGTGGGCGTATTTTTCATTGATGACTTCTACGCGCTCCACATCGCCCTGTGAGGCCATTTGGGCAAAGCGATCGAAGGAGATGCTTTCGCTTTGCCCGCCCGTCATGCGCAGCAGATAGATGAAAAGCAGGGCTATGGCAATCAGGGAATAAAGCCAGTTGCTGTTGAAGGTCAGCTTGGGGCCGTTGTCTTTTTCTTTGTGGTCGCTCATAAAAAAAGGTGTGTGGCAAAATGATAAAAAGCGATGGGTATGTTCCATCTATACCCGGATGAACTCACAGGCTTGCGTATTCAGTAACAAGGGCATCACTCCATAGTTGCTCCAACTGGTAGAAAGCCCGTGCTTCGGGGTAAAAAACGTGTACCACCACGTTGAAGTAGTCTAAGCAAATCCACCGGGCATGTTGGTAACCCTCGTAGTGCAGAGGCAACTGGCGGAATTCGTCCTTGAGATTGCGATATACGCGCTCGGCCAGGGCCTGCACCTGGGTGTGCGACTCCCCTTCACAGATGATGAAGAAATCGGTGGGAGCTGAGTCCAGTTCACGAAGGTCCAGCTGTACGATGTTTTTGCCTTTGACGTCCCGGAGGCTTTCGATGATGCGCTGCCTGACGGCTTCGGCCGTTGCATTCTTTGTCAGGGTTTTGCTGTTTGTGCTCAAATTTTTCTTTTTTTAATTTCTTGTGGCAGAAAAAGGCTTTCCTATCTTTGTGGAGAGCCTTTGGTTGCCCCAAAGTTCTGACAAACTCTTGAATAAAACGCTTTAAAGCACCAAAAAAGTTGTACATGAGCGATATCGCCGTCTTGAATTTGCAGACCATGTTCGTGGGGCGACATTCCTTTTGTTATGAAGTTATTGATTCCACCAATCTGGAGTTGAGGCGCCTTGCAGAAGGAAAATCTTCTGTAGCCGCCGACGGGCAGGCCGGGCATTTGCCGGAAGGCACGGTCGTCATAGCTGATTTCCAGACCCGCGGCCGTGGTCAGCAGCAGGCCGCTTGGCATAGCGAGGCCGGCAAAAATCTGCTTCTCAGCGTCTTGCTGCGTCCCCGTTTTTTGAAGCCCTTGCAACAGTTTGCCCTGAATGAGGCGGTTTCTCTGGCGCTGCACGATGTAGTGAGCCCGGAGTTTGAGGAGGGCGAAGTACACATCAAGTGGCCCAACGACCTGCTCATAAGAGGCCGGAAAGCCGCCGGCATTTTGATAGAGAACAGCCTTTCGGCAAATGAAATCCGCAGCAGCCTCACAGGCCTGGGCCTGAACGTGCAGCAGACGAATTTTCCGCCTGAGCTCCCGCGGGCAACCTCCCTTTGGCGCGAAGGTGCAAAGGTGAGCCGGAAGGCTCTTTTGGAGCGCTTCCTCACGGCCCTGGAGCAGCGCTATTTACAACTTCGCAGGGGCGACTTCGCCGGCTTGAGAAAGGACTATTTGCGAGCGCTTTTCCGCTATGAAGAATGGGCCTCCTGTAAGAGCAAAGACGGGCGTATTTTTCGCGCTCGCATCCTCGGCCTCGAGCCGGCAGGGCGCTTGCTGATGGAAAGAGAAGAGGGTGGTGTGGAGGCGTTTGGTTTTAAGGAAGTGGAGTTTTTGTAATGTGGAACGCTTCGCGTTCTAATGTGGGGCCTGCGGCCCTAATGTGGAGACCTTCGGTCTCTAATGTGGTTTTACGCTCGCTTCGCATCGCGTGACCGGCAACAGACAACAGACAACAGACATGAACGCAACACTCATCAACATCGGCGACGAACTCCTCATCGGCCAGGTCGTCAACACCAATGCTGCCTGGATGGGCGGGCAACTCACGGCAAGGGGCATCAGCCTGCAGCAGGTGCAGGTCATTCCGGACGAGGCAGAGGCCATTCGCCGGACGCTGAGGAGGGCTATGGACGAAAGCGATGTGGTGCTCTTGACGGGCGGCCTGGGGCCCACCAAAGACGACATCACCAAGAAGGTGTTGGCTGATTTTTTCGGTACGGAGCTGGTTTTCTCTCAGCGGGTTTATGAGCATTACACCAGGCTTTCGGAGCGTTTCGGGCGGGAGGTCAAAGAGGAGATGCGGCGTGCGCAATCCATGATGCCTGCTTCGGCAGACTTGTTGCACAATGCCATGGGCGTGGCGCCGGGGATGTGGTTTGAGCAGGAGGGCAGGGTGGTGGTTTCCATGCCCGGCGTGCCGGCGGAGATGAAGTACATCATGGAAAAGGAGGTGCTCCCGCGCCTGCAGGCCCGCATGAATGGCGAGTTGATTTTGTACCGCGTCTTGTGTACGGCAGTTACGGGCGAGCCGGATGTGGCTGCCCGCCTTGAGGATTTTGAAAACAGGCTTTCGCCAAATATGAGCCTGGCCTACCTCCCCCGCCTCGGCGGTGTACGCCTGCGCCTGACGGCCCGCGCCTCTGTCCGCAGTGAGAAGGAGCGGGAAGACCTGGAGCGCCAATTGGACGAAGGCATTCGCGAAATGGCCCGCTTGCTGGGCGATGTGGTCTATGCTTTGGAGGACATCTCTTTGTCGGAAGCCACGGGGCGGTTGTTGCGCGAAAGAGGTCTGAAAATTGCCACGGCGGAGAGTTGCACAGGCGGGTATCTGGCGCATCTGATCACCTCTGTTCCCGGCTCGTCCGATTACTATCTCGGCGGTGTGGTTTCTTACGCCAATAGCGTCAAGCAGCAAGTGCTGGGCGTATCGGAGGAAACACTGCGCAAGCACGGAGCCGTCAGCGAGCCCGTCGTCCGCCAAATGGTGCAAGGCGCCTGCCGCCTGACGGGCGCAGACTGGGCCATGGCAACCTCCGGCATAGCCGGCCCCGGCGGCGGCACAGCCGAAAAACCCGTAGGCACCATCTGGATCGCTGTGGGCAACGAAAAGGAACAACACACTCACCTCCTTCAGCTCGGCAAAAATCGCCTGAGCAATATTCAATATACGGCTATGTATGCTTTGGATGTGTTGAGGAGGAGGGTTTTTTAGTTATCGATTGTCGGTTGTCGGTGAAAGCGGTTGAATCGGGAAAATCGGTGGAATTGGGGGAATCGGGGGGATTGGTTTATCGTGTATCGTGTATAGTTGAGCGTTTAGTGTTTAGTGTTTAGCGTTTAGTTGGGCGGGCTTCAGCCCGTCAATCAGTACCGCGTGCTTTAGCGCGCGTACGATACGGCTTGGCGGTGAGCGTGACGAACGT
>JALVES010000313.1 GCA_027030635.1 Saprospiraceae bacterium
GAGCGTTCACGGAGAGAGCATCTCCATTTTCAATTTTCAATTCTCCATTTTCCATTTTCGAAGGCCGGCTCGGGGGGTTCCTTACGTCAGCACCTCGATCCTTTCGCTGGGTCCAAATCAAAAATCAAAAATCGTTAATCGACATTCGATATTCAAAAGAAGGGAGGCCGTTTGCCATAGAATCGGCAGAATCAATGAAATTTGTGCCGGGAAATCACTAAAATTTCTTAAATTTGCCCCACGCCGTCTCGAAAGCGAGTACGGGCGACTTTGAAAATACCTGTTCCAATTTTGTATAATGGGAAGGAGCTGGAGCGTGGCTTGGGGCTGGAGTGGCTTTATTATGGAGCTCGTATGCATGACCCTGCTATCGGCCGCTTTACGGGTGTGGACCCCATAGCCGACCGCTTTGCATGGGTGAGCCCTTATAATTATGCGGAGAATATGGTGCCTATGGCGATTGATTTGTGGGGGTTGCAGGCGGTTCTTATTATAACTATTGGACCTGATGTTAAGTATCGAGGTGAACTGTTTAGTAGAATAACTGGGCAAGGTGTTGTTAAACATTTTTCATCTTCAGACATAACGATTGATAAGTTTGTAGCTGCTTTTAAAGAAGCGAGTCAATCTGATCCTAATGGTATAGGATTTGTAGCTATTTGGTCTCATGGAGTTGATGGTAGGATTTTTGGATATGGTGCGTTTTTTAATGGGATTAAATCATCTGACCTTTCCAAATTAGCTGAAGCGAATGAGGCTGGTGAAATTCAATTTGCTCCCGAAGCCATCGTTTATTTGGGGGCATGTAATGGGGGAACGTGTGATGAGTCAGGAGTGTCTTTTGCGCAGAATTTAGCCAAAGCTTTAGGTGTTCCTGTGTTAGCTGCTGTTGGAAGTTCAGTTACCCCAACACCAGGAGGTGAAAATGAAAAGAAAGGTATAATGAAATATTCAACAGGTGAGCCTTTGACGAATTTTTTTAATTTATTTAGTCCAGATGGGATTGATTCTGATTCAGAAGTTGTAGGAAGCAGAGTTGATGTCATACAGCTATTTAAAGAGCGCTATGGAATGGTTCAGGATGTTTTACAATTCAAAAAAGAGTTGGAGCAGCTTCAGCCGTTAGAGCCTTTACCCTCTTTGCCAATGGAAGAAATTAAATACTGATATGAATCGAATCATTCTTCTTTTTTGTTTGCAACTATTGCCCCTTTTTCTGTCAGCTCAGGAAAAGGTGCTACGTATTTCTAATCTTGAGTATAATTTTTTTTATGATTCTATCGCTGAAGATACGATAGATTTTTTAGAGGTGATTTTTGATTTGGAGGCTGATAGCGCTTTGTGTTACATACAAGTACCTTTTAGAATAGGTAATAAAGACATAAGTTGTGACACTCCTTCTCCACGTATGATTTTTTATAAAGGGGAGATCATAGAGAAAGCAAGTAATCCAGATATGTTCTTTTTTTACCCGTTTGATTCACAGAGGAAGAATTTGCGGAGAGTTTTAGTGCGAATTGATATGTCTATGTATAATATTTCTATTTCAAATATTGACAGCTTTAGTGTTGTTGTTATGGATTGCGATGGAACTTATTCAAATTATTTATTTGTTAAATTTTAACTAATTAGGGTAGAGTCTGATCCTGTCCCTAAACGTTGAATCGCTTTTAGCCGGGCTTAAGCTGAAAAACAGAGAGCATAATCCGTGAAATCCCGTTATCCGTGTAATCTGTGATTCTGACGATGGAGGGTGGAAGCGGTGAAATCGGTTGAATCGGGTAAATCGGTGAAATCGGTTTATCGTGTATTGTGTATCGTTTATCGTTGGTTTAATGTTTAGTAGTTTTTGTGGTGGACGTGATGAGCGTAACAAACGTGATGAACGTAACGAACGTGATGAACGTAACGAACGTAACGAACGTGATATTGGGAGAACTCACCACGGAGTTCACGGCGTTCACGGAGTATGCACGGAGAGAGCATCTCCATTTTCAATTTTCAATTCTCCATTTTCGAAGGCCGGCTCGGGGGTCTTCCTTACGTCAGCACCCCGATCCTTTCGTTGGGTTCAAATCAAAAATCAAAAATCGTTAATCGACATTCGATATTCAAAAGAAGGGTCAGCCGTTTGCAATAGAATCGGCAGAATCAAAGAAATTCGTACCGGGAAATCACTAAAATTTCTTAGATTTGCCCCGCGCCGTCTCGAAAGCGAGTGCAGGCGACTTTGAAAATACCTGTTCCAATTTTGTATAATGGGAAGGAGCTGGAGAGTGGTTTGGGGTTGGAGTGGCTGGATTATGGGGCGAGATGGTATGATGCGAGCATTGGCAGATGGGGGCAGATTGATCCTTTGGCGGAGAAGTATTATGGGTGGTCAGTGTATAACTATGGATTGGATAATCCGGTGTTGATG
>JALVES010000314.1 GCA_027030635.1 Saprospiraceae bacterium
GGGGGGAATGGGGGGAATGGGGGGAATCGGGGGAATCGGGGGAATCGGAAAACCCGTTACGTTCATCACGTTCATCACGTTCGTTACGTTCATCACGTCCATCACGTCCATCGTCAGAATCACAAATTACACAGATTACACAGATTGGTCCGATTTCACCGATTCACCCAATTCAACCGCTTTCACCAATTCAACCGCTTTCACCGATTTACCCGATTTCACCAATTCAACCACTTTAACAGACAACCGACAACCGACAACACAGAAAACCCCTATCTTTGCCCCAAGCAAAAACAAAACCGTCATGCCGCACACCCGCCTAAGCGTCAACATCAACAAAGTGGCTTTGCTGCGCAATGCCCGCGGAGGGAATTTGCCCGACCTCATCCAGGTAGCCAAAGACTGCGAGGCTTTTGGGGCCGAGGGCATCACCGTACACCCGCGGCCCGATGAACGGCACATACGGTATAGCGATGTGCCTTTATTGAAACAGGTCGTTGCTACGGAGTTCAACATAGAGGGCAATCCCACGGAGCGCTTTATGAAACTCGTGCTCGACAACAGGCCCGACCAGTGTACGCTGGTACCCGACGCGCCCGATGCCCTGACTTCCGACCACGGTTGGGATACGCTGACTCATGCAGACTTTCTGCGCGACATCATCGCACAGTTGCACGAAGCAGATATACGCGTATCCCTATTTATTGATCCGGTTGAGAAGATGATTGAAGGCGCCAAAGCT
Organism: Saprospiraceae bacterium; assembly: GCA_027030635.1. Classification (GTDB taxonomy): domain Bacteria; phylum Bacteroidota; class Bacteroidia; order Chitinophagales; family Saprospiraceae; genus WGBN01. The sequence goes on from JALVES010000314.1 coordinate 743, forward strand.
GCCGGCGCCGATCGCGTAGAGCTCTACACAGGGCCTTATGCAGAGCAATTTCCGGAAGATTCCGAAAAAGCCGTGGCTGATTACCGGCGTGCCGCCGCCTTTGCCAAAGAGATCGGCATCGGCCTCAATGCCGGACACGACCTCAACCTCAAAAATCTGCCTTTTTTGCTGAAGGAAATTCCGCATATACTCGAAGTCTCCATCGGGCAGGCCCTGATCTGTGATGCGCTTTACTACGGATTGAGGAACACCATCCAGATGTACCTGAGAGCCTGCAGGCCTATTTCCTCATAGCGACTACGGGGTCCATACGCGCAGCCTGCAGGGCCGGAATGATGCCCGACAGCACTCCCACAACCGTGGAAAGCGCGAGACCAAACAGGATGTTATTTGCCGAAAGGTAAATATCATACGGCATAATGCCCGACAACAACTTTAAGGTCAGGAACACCAGCAAAAGCCCCATGGCGCCGCCGATTAAACAGAGCATCACCGCCTCAATCAAAAACTCCAAAAGGATGAAAAAGCTCTTGGCACCGATGGCCTTTTTGATACCTATCAGGCGGGTGCGCTCTTTGACGGAGACGAACATGATGTTGGCCACCGAAAACATGCCCACAAACATGGCAAAGCCGCCGACGATCAGACCAATGCTGTTCAATACGCCGAAAAAGCTGTCCATAAAAGAAGCTATGACCGATACATTGTTGAGGGCGAAATTGTCTTCTTCCAAAGGCTTGAGGTGACGACGTGCGCGCAAGACACCACGCACCTCCTCTTTCATTTTTTCCAAGGGCACGCCCTCTTTGGGCTTGACGATGACCACCGAGCCAAAAAGGGTTTTGCGCTCTACATGGGTTACCTTGCGCGCCGTTTCGAAAGGTAAGATGACTGCCTCATCCCAGTTCATAACCTGCACCAGATCATCGCCGGAAGGCGCTACCACGCCTACCACTTCAAAGCGTTGCCCCAACATCTTGATTTTTTTACCGACCGGCTCTAAGTCTCCAAACAACTCTTCTGCGACTTTGTAACCCAGCACTACCTTGTTCATCCCCCGCTCGTATTCGGCCAGCTGAAAGTAGCGGCCTTTGTAGAACTCCATGGAAAACAGCTTCTCCGCTTCATAAGTAACGGCCAGCACAAAAGCGCCGGAGACGCTGTTGGAGCGATACTTCAGCGTTTTAGTGCCTACAAAAGCGTGATAGTCTGCCAGGCCCACCGAAGAGGCATGCTCGCGGATGGCCAGCAAATCCTTGTAGGAAGGGTCCGGACGGCGCATGTACTTCCAGAAATTGGTGTGGGGGTCGTCGGTCCAGGGCATTTTCTGCACATAAATCACATCGTCGCCCAACTTGCTGAAGCTGTCGCGTACACTGGATTCTAAGGAGTTCACAGCCGATTGCACGCCTACGATGCAAAAAATGCCGATGCATACCCCCAGCAAAGAGAGCGAAGTACGCAGCTTATTGCTTCGCAACTGCCCCAAAGCCTGCAAAACGCTCTCGTGGGCAATGCGCAGCCAAAGCCTCAAACGGCTGTAAAGCGATAAACCGCTTTTTAAATGCTGCTCTCTTTCTTCCATCTGAATATGCTTTTTAGCCTCAAAAATTTAATGAGCCTTTGAATATATCACAAAGATAAGCCCGCCTCTGCCACTGCAAAATTCCTTCGATGAAAGGGCGCATTGCTTATACCAAAGCCCACAGAGTGCGTCGGGCACATCGGGGAGTTCAACTTTTATGGTGTTTGAGAGTTTCTACAAATGGAAAGAATTCCGTACCTTTGTGCGCTGTTTTCAACCCTCTTCAAAAAGCCAAGGTCTTTTCTTATGAGAACCAAACTGTCGCAATTCAATTTCACACTGCCGGAGAAGCTCATTGCCGAATATCCTGTTGAAAACCGCGATGAAAGCCGCCTCATGGTTTTGCATCGCGAGACGGGCGAAATTGAGCACAAGATATTTAAAGACATCATAGACTACTTTGATGAGGGAGATACTTTTATCTTTAACAACACCAAAGTTTTTCCGGCCCGCCTTTTCGGCAAAAAAGAAAAAACGGGAGCGGCCATTGAGGTCTTTCTGCTGCGCGAGCTGAACGCCCGCCACAAGCTCTGGGATGTGTTGGTAGATCCCGCACGTAAGATTCGCGTGGGCAACAAACTCTACTTTGTGGATCACCAGGGCAACGAACGCCTCGCCGCAGAAGTCATTGACAACACCACTTCCCGCGGGCGCACCATTCGCTTCCTCTACGACGGAGATGAAGAGGAGTTTCGCCAGGAGCTTTTTAGCCTGGGGCACATCCCCCTGCCGCCTTACATCAAACGGGCACCGAAAAGCATAGACGCAGAGCGCTATCAAACCGTCTATGCCAAGGAAGTCGGCGCCGTGGCAGCACCCACTGCCGGGCTGCACTTCAGCGAACCTCTGCTCAAGCGCTTTGAGCTGAAGGGCATCAACATGACCGAACTGACCCTGCACGTCGGTCTGGGCACCTTCCGCAACATCGAAGTGGAAGACCTCTCCAAGCACAAGATGGATGCCGAATACATCAAAATCACGCAAGAAACTGCCGATATCGTCAACAAATCCAAAAGGGAAGGCCGCCGGGTTTGCAGCGTAGGTACGACTTCCATGCGCTCCATTGAAACAGCTGTATCAGCAGAGAATTATCTCAAGCCCATTGAGGGCTGGACCAATCTCTTTATCTTCCCGCCCTATGAATTTCGCATTGCCGACAGCATGGTAACCAACTTCCACCTGCCCAAGTCGAGCCTCTTCATCATGGTTTCTGCCTTTGCAGGCAAGGAATTGCTGCGCCATGCTTACGATGTGGCCATCAAAGAGGAATATCGCTTCTTCAGCTACGGCGATGCCATGCTGATCATATAATATGAGTGTGGACGAAACCACATATACCCTTTACGAACTGAACGAGTACGTCCGGCGCGTACTGCTGCTCAATTTTGAAGAACCGCTCTGGATACAGTGCGAGTTATCGCAAGTGCGGGAGTCGCGGGGGCATTTTTACCTCGAGCTTATCCAGCAAAACGATGAAGACAAGGCTCCCATAGCCCAGGCTTCCGGTATCATCTGGAGCAACCACTATCGCCAACTGGCCAGGCTGCACGGCTATCATACCTTAGAGCAAATCCTCAGCCCGGGCGCCGGGCTGCGCATTAAGATCAAAGTAGATTTCCACGAGCGCTACGGCTACAAACTCATCGTCGAAGACCTGGACCCCGACTTCACCCTCGGCCAAAACGCCCTGAAAAAGCAACGAACGATCGAGCAACTCGCCCTGGAAGGGCGCCTGGAAAAAAACGCCGGCATCACCCTGCCCTTCGTCCTTCAGCGCCTCGCCGTGCTCAGCTCGCCCGAAGCAGCCGGTTACAAAGATTTCGTACACCAACTCAACGACAACCCTCTCGGCTATCGCTTTCAAATCACCCTCTTCCCCACGGCCGTGCAAGGCGAACGCACCGAAACAGAAATCTGCGCCCAACTGCGCCACATCGCCAAAAGAAAACGCGAGTTCGACGCCGCCCTCATCCTGCGCGGCGGCGGCTCCCGCACCGATCTCATGGCCTTCGACAGCTACGCCATCGCCAAAGCCATTTCGGACATGCCCCTGCCCGTCATCACCGGCATAGGCCATGAAATTGACACCTCCATAGCTGATCTGGTCGCCCACACAGCCGTCAAAACGCCTACGGCAGCCGCAGCCTTTGTGCTCGAGCACAACGAATACTTCGAGGCCAATCTGTTGGAAATGCAGCGCCAAATCAACCGCCTCGCCAATCAATACCACCAGCTCGCCCAACTCCGCCTCAATCAACTCACCGAACAAATCCGCTGGACTGCCCGCGAGCAAATCCGCACAGCCCTGCGCGAACTGGAGCAAATGGCCGAAGAAATCCCCCAACTCGCACACAGGCTGCTGCAAAACCACAAGCGACAACTCGATTTCTTTCAACGCCAATTGCAAGCCCTCGACCCCGCACACATCCTGCGAAGAGGGTTTTCCATCACCACCTACAAAGGCAAGGCCGTACTAAATGCCGCCGATTTGCCGAAAGGCGCACAAATACACACCCGATTTTATCGGGGGACAGCCAGCAGTACCATAGAAAAAACCCAAGACGATGAGCGCTAAGAAAAAACAACTCACCTATGAAGATGCCTACACCGAGCTCGAAGGCATCCTCCTCAGACTACAGGAAGAAGAAGTCAATATGGAAGAACTCCCCAAACTCATCCAACGAGCTAAGGAACTGACGGAGTATTGCCGCGGGAAACTGCGGGAGGTGGAGGAGAAGGTCGCGGATGAGGAAGCGCGGAGCGAATGAAAATGTGGAGCCTGACGGCTCTAATGTGGAGCGCAAGCGCTCTAATGTGGAACGCAAGCGTTCTAATGTGGTTTTACGCTCGCTGGCGCATCGCGCGGGGTAAACCTTGCCCACAATACATCGCGATGCGAAGCGAGCGTAAAATCACATTAGGGCCGCAGGCCCCACATTAGAGCCGCAGGCTCCACATTAGAGCGCTTGCGCTCCACATTAGAGCCGCAGGCTCCACATTAGAGCGCAAGCGCTCCACATTAGGGCCGCAGGCCCCACATTAAACGCGAAGCGTCCACATTTCACTACCGCTCCGAGCCAACAACCACCTTCCTAACAACCACTCCCTCCTCACTCTTCAAAGCCACCAGATAAAGCCCGGGGGCCCAGCCGGTTGTGGGAATGCTTACTACGGCATCACCTGCGGTGAGTTGTCTTTTTTCGGCAAAGACTTTTTGGCCTGTGGCAGTATGCACGCTTAGTTCGGCCTCAAAGGTTTGGGTGCTTTGCACGTGCAGTTGTACGTCTAAGCCGCTGCTGACAGGATTTGGCGAAAGCCATACATCACTCACGTATTCGGGAGCCTTCACGCCGGTGATGGTAGAAGTTTTGAAGGAATGTACCTCGCTGTAAGGCGCGCAGGTATAATACTCGTTGTAAGGGCGCACGCGGAAGTAGTAAGTGGTGTTGGGATTGAGGTCGTAAATAAAAGCACCGCTCCAATCGCTGACCTTGCGGATGGGGTTGATGTTGAAGGTGCTGATGATGTCTATTTCGATGAAGTACTGCGTGGCGCCGGGTACGTCATCCCAATCGAAGAGCACGACGTTGTAGTAGTCGCTGGTTTCGCCATCGAGGGGCGTGTTCATGCTGATGGTGCCGGTGATGCTGGTGGCGGGCGGCGTATAGTTGGTCGCCAGGTAAGTGCGCTGTGCCAAATCGGCAGCCATCAGGCCCTTTTGCATGTCCGTAAACTCGTAATCGGAGCAGCCGTTGAAGTAACCCATCATGTTGTTTTCCATGGGCATGAGCACATCGCCGTGGGGGTCCATGCAGTTGCCCGTATAGTTGCAATCATTGCCATCGGCAAAACCGAGGTTGTAGTCGGCAGGCGTATCGCAAAGCAGATCTCCGGCCGTGTTGCAATTGCTTCCATCTACATATTCCACCTCGATGTTGCCGTAGGGCGGCGCACCCGAAGGGCAGGGAGCGATGGTGCTCGAAACGGGATTGCCGTGGATGTCTTCCTGCCACCAGGTGCAATCCCAGCCGTTAAAGGGGTGCAAGAGACTGAAATAGTGTCCTACCTCATGCGGCACGGTATTTGAATAGCCATTGATTTCCGTTTTTTTGATGACAATCCAATCGTATTGGTTGGAGTAGTAGCCCAGGGTCTCGCCAATGCCGCCCGAGTCGGCGTTTTGGCAAATGAAAATGTTCATGGCGTTGTTCACCTTGTGGCCATTCATGATGAGGGAGGCGCTGGCAGGATCCGTATTCAAGGTGTTGTTCGGGATATAGTTGAAACCGCCATAGATGTAAAACTGGATGTCTTGATCGGCATACTGCTCGTTCAGTTCACACAGCATATCCAGTACCGCGCCCTCTGACTTGTAGCCGGTTCCATTGCTGGTACCTGCCAAATGGATTTTGACCGGTACATAAGTAACGGCTCCTGAACGAAAGGTTGCCAAGTCCTGCGTTTCTATCCATTGCTTGAGTTGACGCACGTGATCCATGCTCTCCTGAGTCGGCAAAAATCCGCATACGCCCCGCTCTTGTGCCGATAGGCCGGAAGCGATCAAAAACATACCGAGGAAAGCAAAAATTTTGAAAAACTGATTCATGATGACAAAGGTTTATTTGTTTTCGGCTTTCGCCGCTCCGCCTGCAGCCCCAAAAAGATGGCCAGGCAAATGATTGACGCATCAGTATTGCACTCAACCTCTGAGTTACAAAGCCCGACAAAGTTACACAATTCTATCCAAGAATCGAGCCACCTGGCCTTACAAAATTGCAAGAAAAGCGCCTGCAAGACAATAATCGGAATGGGGAGATAACACTCTCCGATTTTTGAACGATATTTGCCCCCGATAAAAAACTCCCTAACCAATCTAAAGAAAACATCATGCGCAAAGTAACCGTAGTAGGCGCCGGCAACGTAGGCGCTACCTGCGCCAACGTCCTCGCACACAAAGACATCGTCAATGAAGTGGTCTTGCTGGACATCCAGGGCGACCTGGCCCGTGGCAAAGCCCTCGACACCTGGGAGCAGGCTCCGATTGATTACTACAGCACCCGTGTCGTTGGCACGGAAGACTACAGCCTTACGGCAAATTCAGACATCGTCGTCATCACAGCCGGCGTTCCCCGCAAACCCGGAATGAGCCGCGACGACCTCATCACCACCAATGCACGCATCGTCAAGTCTGTTACGCAAAGCATCATGCAGCACAGCGCCAACCCCATTATCATCGTGGTTTCCAACCCCCTCGATGTGATGACGCTGGCAGCCTGGGAAACCTCCGGCCTCGACTCCAAACGCGTGTTCGGGATGGCCGGCATTCTCGACACGGCCCGCTATCGCGCTTTTTTGGCGGAAGCCCTCGACGTCTCCCCCAAAGACATTCAGGCCCTGCTGCTCGGTGGCCACGGCGACACCATGGTGCCCCTGCCGCGCTACACCACCGTCTCGGGCATTCCCGTTACCGACATGATTGATGAAGACAAGCTGAATGCCATAGTCGAACGCACCAAAAAAGGCGGTGGCGAACTGGTACAGCTCATGGGCACTTCGGCCTGGTATGCCCCCGGCGCCGCAGCCGCTCAAATGGTCGAAACCATTCTCAAAGACGAAAAGCGCATCTTCCCCTGCTGCGTGCGCCTCACCGGCCAACACGGCCTCAGCGATATCTTCCTCGGCCTGCCCGTAAAACTGGGGCGCAACGGCCTCGAAGAAATCATCGAGCTCAAGCTCAATGAAGACGAACTGAACCTGCTCAAAGCCTCTGCCGAGCACGTCTCCCGTGTCATTGACAGCTATCGCAAGATGGACATCTGAAAACCCGCCTGAGCCGCCCCGCCGGGGCGGCTCAAACAGCCTTTGAAAAGGCAACAAGTCCGGCCCCCGGAGCGTTCTACTCTGCGATGAAAACGCATAAAACGCTTCTTCCCGCCATACTGCTCTCGCTACTGCTGCAAACAACTGCCCTGACCGCCCAGGACAGCCTTGCCCTTCGCCTGCAATTCCTCGCAGGGCAACTCATAGACAGCACGCCCCAAATTCGCCAACAGGCCCACGCCCGGCTCACCGAAACCCTGCTCGCTCTCTTGCAAGAAAACGATTCCTGGCAACAAAACTTCGACAAACTCCCCACCATCTCCATCCAAATGCCGGCCGACAGCAGCTTCCGCTTCTTCACCTGGCAGTGCGAGATGCCCGATGGCAGCTATCGCCACGGCGGCGTCCTCCAAAGGCGAGATGAACCCCAAAACCCCATCGCCCTGCGCGACCAACCGCCCGAAGCCCGCTTCTCCGAATATACCTCCGGCTATGCCGACGACTGGATCGGCGGCATCTGCTACGCCCTATACCCCTTCACCACCGAAGACCAACAAACGGCCTGGCTGGCCTTCTTTTACGACAGCTACTCTCCCTACATCTCCCGCAAGTGGATGGACGTCCTCTGGTTCGATCAAGACCAAAACCTCCGCTTCGGCCTCCCCGTATTCCCCATGCCCGACAAATTCGGCGGACTCGACAAACACAGCCGCGTCCTCATGGAGTACTACCGCTACGCCTCCACCCGCTTCAACTACGACGAAGAACTCCAAGTCGTCATCAAAGACCACATCATCCCCTACGGCATGCTGCCCGACAACTCAGCCCCCGCTCCCGTTCCCGATGGCAGCTACGAAGGCTTCCGCTACAAAAACGGCCTCTGGCTCTACGACGACAAACTCTTCCACCAGGCCCTCCGGGACAATGAGGCTCCACGCCCCTTCCCCATCCTCGACAAGCAAAAGGATAAAGACATTTTTGGGAGGAAGCAGTAGGTTATCGGTTGTCGGTTGTCTGTTGTCTGTTGTCGGTTGTCGGTTGTCGGTTGTCGGTTGGTGGAATCGGT
>JALVES010000315.1 GCA_027030635.1 Saprospiraceae bacterium
AGCCCCATGCTGGGCAATACCGTGATCGAACTGGTGCAAAGCTTAGACCGCAAGCCCCGCAAAATCCTGGAAAATCGCTATTGGGGCGACCTGGGCTACATCCATCTCTGCTATGACGTTCGCAACATGCCCGCTCTGCGAGATTACTGCGCCGCCAAAGGCCATCCCTTTACGGTGGACAGCTCTGCCGACCGCGAAGTCTTTGACATGGGCGAAGCCGCCGGCAATTTTGCCTATATCGAAGACCCCGATGGCACCCTGATCGAATTTGTCGAAGCCTACAAAATCCCCATCGTCAAAAAACTGGGCTGGTACCTCAATTTGCGCAAGCGCCATCCCGAAAAACCCCTGCCCCGCTGGATGCTCAGAGCGCTGGCCCTGAATAAGAAGAAGGATTAGGGGGAGCGTTTAGTGTTTAGCGTTTAGCGTTTAGTGTTTGAAAATGCCTAACGCATTCGACATTTTTTCGTAATTTTGTCGAATAAATTCGGCAAAATGGAACAATTGCAGCTTTGGTCACAGCGGGCTGTGCTTGGGGTGGAGACCTCCTTTAAGCGTTATCTGGCCGCAAAAATCCGCTGGCAGAATCGCCTTATCGTCATTACAGGCGCCCGGGGTACGGGCAAGACGACGCTGATGTTGCAGCGCATGAAAGAGTCTTTGTCTCTCGATGAAAGCCTGTATGTCAGTCTGGATAACCTTTATTTTGCGACCCATACGCTTACTGATTTGGCGGAAGCTTTTGTGCAAAGAGGCGGTCGCTATCTCTTCCTTGACGAAATTCACAAATACCCCAATTGGTCGGTAGAGGTGAAAAATGTGTATGATCATCTGCCCGATTTGCATTTGGTGTTGAGCGGCTCTTCAGCCACGGAGCTTTTGCGTTCGCAGGGCGATTTGAGCAGGCGGGCGTTGTTTTATCATTTGCAGGGACTTTCTTTCCGGGAGTTTTTGGCCTATACAGGTCGGGCAGCGCTCGACGTCATTGCTTTGGAAGATTTGTTGAAGAACCCTCTGGATGCCGCGCGCACAATTTTGGAAAAAGTGAAGCCATTGGCTTTTTTCCGGGAGTATTTGGTTTCGGGTTATTATCCTTTCTTTCGAGAAGACCCCGAAGGCTATCATCAACGCCTCAGGCAGGTGCTCAACGCCGTTTTGGAAACAGATATTCCCGCCGTTTTCCCGATTGATTATTATTCGGTTTGGAAGGTTAAAAAGCTTTTGGAGGTCATCTCTGAGATGGTGCCATTTAAGCCGAATGTGAAGAAGCTGAGCGAACAAATCGGCATTTCGAGGGATACCCTCATCCGCTATTTACAGTATTTGGCGAAAGCCGATATACTCTTGCTGCTTTACAGCCAAAACAAAGGGGTCAGTTTGTTGAACAAGCCCGAGAAAATCTATCTGAACAACACCAATCTGGCTTATGCCTTAAGCAGCTCTCTGCAAACAGGTACTGCGCGGGAGACCTTTTTTGCCAATCAACTCAGCCCGGGGCATCGGCTTCGCTTCAACAAACAAGGCGATTTCCTGGTGGATGACAGTTACGTCTTTGAAGTTGGCGGGAGGAAAAAAGGCCACAGGCAAATTTCCGGCCTGAAAAATGCCTTTGTCGTGGCCGATGATTTGGAGCTGCCCGTTGCAGGAAAAATCCCCCTCTGGCTCTTCGGATTTCTCTATTGAATATGCCTTTGATTGCTTACTTTTGAGGCGAAAAAAACTTCGCCTCATGACTACAGAACTGTCTGCTTTTCAGCACGCCATACGAGCCGGTATCCCCGATGTTTTGCCCCCTGCCCGCAAGCGCGACCCGCAGCTCAGCCATGCTCCGCGCCGCCCCATTGAGAGCATTCTCAGCGAAAAGGAGAAAGAACTGGCCGTAGAGAATGCCCTGCGCTATTTCCACCCGAAGCATCACGGGGTTTTGAGGCCTGAGTTTGCCGAAGAGCTGCAGCGCTACGGGCGCATCTACATGTATCGCTTTCGGCCGGACTATCCCATGTATGCGCGGCCCATAGAGGCCTATCCCGCCCGTTGCCGGCAGGCAGCAGCCATTATGCTGATGATTCAAAACAACCTCGACCCCAAGGTGGCCAAGCATCCCGAAGAGCTGATTACCTATGGCGGCAACGGAGCCGTTTTCCAAAATTGGGCGCAGTACCTGCTCACCATGCAATACCTCTCGGAAATGAGCGAAGAGCAGACCCTCGTCTTGTACTCGGGCCATCCCCTGGGGCTGTTCCCCTCACATCCCGATGCACCCCGCGTAGTCGTTACCAACGGCATGATGGTGCCCAACTACTCCTCCAAAGAGGATTACAACCGCTTCAACGCCCTCGGCGTAACCTCCTACGGCCAGATGACGGCCGGCTCTTTCATGTACATCGGTCCGCAGGGCATCGTGCA
>JALVES010000316.1 GCA_027030635.1 Saprospiraceae bacterium
CTGCTGGTGCATCTCAACCTCTTTGGGAAGGGGTATTACGGGGCGGTGATGGAGGCGGTGAAGTAACACCCCCAAAACCAAAATATTCTTACTTTTGCTTCTCGCAAACCCAATTACACAGCCAGGCAGGGCTGCTCCCCCCGCAGCAGGCCTCAAAACGAAAGACAACTATGATTATAGGAGTTCCCAGGGAAATCAAAACCAATGAAAACCGCGTAGCAAGAACCCCCGCCGGCGTCATGGAATTGACCAAGCGGGGCCACGAAGTGCTCGTAGAAAAAAATGCCGGTGTCGGCAGCGGTTTCGAAGATGAAGAGTACCGCGAAGCCGGAGCCGTCATCATTGACACCGCAGCCGAAGTCTATGCCAGGGCAGACATGATCGTCAAGGTCAAAGAGCCCATTGAACCGGAGTACGAGCTCATCCGCGAAAACCAACTCATCTTTACGTACTTTCACTTTGCCTCCTACGAGCCGCTCACCAGAGCCATGATGGAGCGCAAAGCCGTCTGTCTGGCCTACGAAACCGTTGAGCTGGCCGACCGCAGCCTGCCGCTGCTCATCCCCATGTCGGAAGTTGCCGGCCGCATGGCCATCCAGGAGGGCGCCAAGTATTTGGAAAAGCCCGCCAAAGGCCGCGGCGTACTGCTCGGCGGCGTGCCGGGCGTGCCTCCGGGCAGAGTGCTCATCCTCGGCGGAGGCGTGGTTGGCACGCAGGCCGCTAAAATGGCCGCCGGACTGGGCGCCGAGGTCTTCATCCTCGACATCAGCCTGCCACGGCTGCGCTACCTGGCCGACATCATGCCCAAAAACGTGGTTACACTCTTTTCCAACGAGTACAACATCCGCCAACTCATCTCCAATGTGGATCTGATCATCGGCGCCGTGCTCATCCCCGGAGCCAAAGCGCCCAAGCTCATCACCCGCGACATGCTGAAAGATATCCGCGCCGGAGCCGTCATGGTGGATGTGGCCGTGGACCAGGGCGGTTGCATAGAAACCTGCAAGCCCACAACCCACGAAGACCCCATCTTCATCATAGACGATGTGGTGCATTACTGCGTGGCCAACATGCCGGGAGCCGTGCCCTACACCTCCACCACAGCCCTGACCAACGCCACCCTGCCCTACGCCATCAAACTGGCCGAACTCGGATGGCAGGAAGCATGCCGCCGCGATGAAGCCCTCAAAAAAGGCCTCAACATCATCAACGGCCACGTCGTCTATCAAGCCGTGGCCGAAGCCTTCGACCTGGAGCTCGAAGACGTAAATAAGTTCCTCTGACAAATGCGATAGCCCCCCTCCCGACCGTTAAAGTCCGGTACGGGGGGCTTTCCCGCTTACCAAAATCTTCCCCAAGCATGCAAGAAGTACAAAACAAGGCTACCTATTATATCGAACTCGAAAACCGCCACGGCGCCCACAACTACCACCCCCTGCCCGTAGTGCTCAGCAGGGGCGAAGGCGTCTATGTATGGGATGTAAACGGCAAGCAGTACTACGACTTTCTGTCGGCCTACTCTGCCGTCAATCAGGGGCATTGCCATCCCCGCCTCGTCAAGGCCCTGAGCGAACAAGCCGCCCGCCTAAGCCTGACCTCCCGCGCCTTCCACAACGACCAACTGGGCCCCTACGAAAAATACGCCACCGAGCTCTTCGGCTTCGACAAACTCCTCCCCATGAACACCGGGGCCGAAGCCGTGGAAACAGCCATCAAAATATGCCGCAAGTGGGGCTACGAGAAAAAGCAAATCCCCGAAGACGAAGCCCTCATCATCGTCTGCGGACAAAACTTCCACGGGCGCACGGTAACCATCATCTCCTTCTCCAGCGACCCCGATGCCAAAGGCCATTTCGGGCCCTACACGCCGGGATTCCTCGCCATACCTTATGGTGATATAGATGCCTTTCGGCAAATGCTGGAAGAACACGGAAAGCGCGTGGCGGGCTTCCTCGTGGAGCCCATTCAGGGCGAAGCCGGCGTCGTCGTGCCGCCTGAAAACTTCCTGCGCGAAGCCGCCGCTCTCTGCCGCCAACACCAGGTGCTCTTCATAGCCGACGAAATTCAAACCGGCATCGGACGCAGCGGCAGCCTGCTGGCCGTCTGTGGAGATTGCTCCTGCGAAGGCCGCTGCGAACGCGGCCCGACCTACGTCCGCCCCGACATCCTCATCCTCGGCAAGGCCCTGTCCGGAGGCATGTACCCCGTCTCTGCCGTACTGGCCGACGATGCCGTCATGGAAGTCATCACGCCCGGTACGCACGGCAGCACCTACGGGGGCAATCCCCTCGCCTGTGCAGTTGCGGTGGAGGCCCTTGAGATCGTTCAGGAGGAAAAACTGGCTCAAAACGCCCGCCGCCTCGGGAAAATCTTCCGCCAAAGGATGCAGGCGCTGGTCGAAGCCTTCCCCGCGCTCCTCAAAGGCGTGCGCGGCAAAGGCCTGCTCAACGCCCTGCTCATCAACGACACCCCCGAAAGCAGTACGGCCTGGCAGCTCTGCCTCGCCCTGGCCGAAAACGGACTACTCGCCAAACCCACCCACGGCAACATCATCCGCTTTGCTCCTCCGCTGACCATCACCGAAGAGCAAATCAACGACTGTTGCCGCATCATAGAACAAACCGTGCGCAACTTTAAGCGCCCGTAAAGAAAAGTACCATCACGCAAACAGCGAATCAAACTTATGAAAACGACACGCTTGATATGGCTCGCCCTCTGCCTCTTCACATGGCCACTGGCAGCCCAACAAACGGCCACTTATGCCGACCTACTCGCCAATTTTGAAAAAGCCGAACAACTGTTCGAGCAGGGCGTTTTCGCCGAAGCGGCTGAAGTCTATCAGCAAGTGCTGAAAACGCCGAGGCCGCCCGAAGCCGGCATGTACGAACAACTGCAAAAGCGCTCCGAACTGGGCTACGCTAAGTGCATGGTGCGATTGCATTTGCCGCAAGGCGAAATACTCATGCTCGACTTCATAGGTCGCAATGCACCCGACCCCATCGCCGACCAGGCCCTCATTGAGTTGGCCAATTTCTACTTCAACGCCAAAGACTACCAGAAGGCCGTTACCTATTTCTCGCGCATCCCCGGCTATCAGCTCAGCCCCGGGCAAAGGGCCGAAGTGCGCTTCAAAATGGGCTATGCCTTCTTCGTCAAGAAGAAGTTTTCGGCAGCACGCGAAAACTTCCGCATGGTCAAAAACTTAGAAAAAACCAAGTGGTACTACCCCACCAATTACTATTATGGCCTCTGCGCCTTCTTCCAGGGCGACTACGAAGACGCCGTCAAGAGCTTTCGCATAGCCGAAAAGTCGCGCCGCTACAAAGCGCACATCCCCTATTACATCAGCCAGATTTATTTCGCTCAAGGCAAATATCAGGCGCTGATTGACTATGCCGAACCCAAGCTGCAGGACGGCCGCGTGCGCAAGCAAAACGAGCTGCACCAAATCGTCGGGCAGGCTTATTTCGAACTCGGCGATTACGACAAAGCTCTGCCGCTGTTAGAGTACTACGCCGAGCGCAGCGGCCGCATGAAAGAAGAGGAGTTCTATCAACTGGCCTACACCCAATACCATGCCGGCAAATACGAAAGCGCCGCCCGCAACTTCGAAGAGCTGGCCGATGTGGACTCCAAACTGGGCCAATACGCCCTCTACTACCTGGCCGATTGCTACCTCAAGCTCCACAAAAAATCTCAGGCGAGAGCGGCTTTGGCGAAAGCCAAAAACATGAACTACGAGCCCGAAATACGCGAAGAAGCCCTCTTCAACTACGCCAAACTCTCCTACGAACTGGGCTTCGACCGCGCCGCGCTCACGGCCCTGCAAAGCATCCCGCCAGGCTCCCATCACTACGAGGAAGCCCTCTCCCTACTCAGCGATGTCTTCCTCAAAACCAACGACTACGCCAAGGCCCTGCAACTCATACAGGACCTCCCCGCCAAAACGCCCAAGCTGCGCGAAGCTCTGCAAAAAGTAGCCTATCTGCACGGCCTGCAGCTCTACCGCGAAGGGCAATTTGAGGAGGCACGCCAAGCCTTCATCCTCTCCAACAGCGAGCCGGTCAAGCTCGACATCAAAGCCTCCTGCCTGTACTGGCTGGCCGACATCCTGCACCGCGAACAGCGCTATGAGGAGAGCATCAAACTGCTCAACCAGTACTTCATTTTGGCGCAAGCCCAAAGCAAATTGCCCGACGAATCTTCCATCTTCATGGGGCATTACACCCAGGGCTACAACTACCTCAAACTCGAAAACTACGCCCAGGCCGGCAAGGAATTCGAAGAAGCCCGCAGCGGCATCCGGCGCAACCGCCCCTTCATCAGCAACCTTTACATCAAAGACAAAGTGCTGGGCGATGCCACCCTGCGCGCCGCCGATTGCTACTTCAAACGCAACCGCTACAACGAGGCCATCACCTACTACGACGAGGCCGTCAAAAACAAATACCCGGGCTTCGTCTATGCCCTCTATCAAAAAGCCCTCATCGAAGGCCTGCGCGGACACACCACCAACAAAATCCTCGCCCTCGAAGACATCGTCGAAAAATATCCAAACTCCCCATACGCCGACGATGCGCTCTTCTCCCTCGGCGTTACCTACCACGAAATAGGCCAGCTCAACAAGGCCATCACGCCCCTGCGAAAACTGGTCAACGACTACCGCGACAAATCCGACCTCGTGGTGCAGGCCTACCTGCGCCTCGGCCTCATCAGCTTCAACCAGGGCAATTTGCAAACGGCCATCGAGTACTACAAACAGGTCTTTGCCCACAACCCCAGCCCACAGGAAGCCAACGATGCCCTCGTCGCCCTCGAAGAAATCTACGTGGAAAACCTCGGCGACCCCGACGGCTATTTCCGTTTCCTGCAAACCATCCCGGGCTACGAAGTAGATAGCTACGCACAAGACTCCCTCAACTTTAAATCCGCCGAATCGCAATACCTCAATGGCGAGTACTCCCGGGCCGTGGATGCCTTCACCTCTTATCTGCGGAAATTCCCCAACGGCCGCAACCGCCTGCAGGCACACTTCCACCGCGGCATCAGCTACTTTGAGCTCAAGCAGTACGACGCTGCACTCGAAGATTTCGACTGGGTCATCCAGCGCGGGCAAAACCGCTACTACGCCCAATCGCTCGAATTGGCAGCGCTCATCGCCTACAACCACAAGAGGGATTACCACAAATCCTACGAATACTTCTCGGCCTGGGAGCAGGTGGCCGAAAGCGAGGAAGACCGCTACAAAGCCCAGCTCGGAGCCCTGCAAAGCGCCTACCGCACCAACAACGTATCGGCCGTCTATGAGATGGCCAACAAGGTCGCCAACAACCCCCAGGCCACGCCCGAGCAAAAGGCCATTGCCAATTTCTACATCGGCAAAATCGCCTACGACAACAAAGATTTTGAGGCCGCACGCAGCGCTTTCGAAGACGTCATCAGCCTCAGCAATGAGGACGAGGCCGCCGAAGCCCGCTACCTCATCGCCTCCATCCTCTACCAACAGCGCAAGCTGACCGAGTGCGAGGCATTCTGCAACAAGGCCATCCAGGAAATGTCGGGCTACGACGACTGGATCGCCCGCACCCTCATCGTGCTCTCCGACACCTACGCCGACATGGGCGACCTGCTCAGCGCCCGCGCCGTACTCGAAGCCATACTCGAAGGCTACCACGGCGAACAGGAAATCATTGATGAGGCCAAAGCCAAGCTCGACAAGCTCAATGCCGCAGCCGCTTCAGGCAGCCGCATTGATGCCGGCGATGACTTCATGCTCGAAGACGAAAACTAAAAAAAACAATATCCATGCAAACGTTCAAAAAAACAGGGGTACTGCTCTTCTTGATTTTCTTTGGCCTTTCGGCAAATGTTGCCCGGGCCCAGGATGAGTTGCCCACCGAAGACGTTACTGTCGTCAAACACTTTGAGGCCAAACTCATGGATGCCGAGCGCATCGCGGTATTGCCGGAATTGCCTCCGCCGGATACGGCCCGCATTCACGGCGCCTATCACCTGCCGCCAAAAACCATAGAAGTGGATTATCCCGCTCCGCGCATCCGGCCCCTGAGATTTAAAGGCGACAAGCTCAATCCCGTATATAAGGGCCACATTAAAGCCGGTGGCGGCCTGCCCTCAGCGCTCTATGCCGATGCCTCTTACCACTATGCGGAGAAGGACAAGTACGACTTCACCCTCCTTCTCAACCACCACTCCGCCAACAACAGCAAAAAGCTCGAGAATCAGCGCTTCTCCAAATTGCGCATCGGCGGAGACGGCAATTACTACTTCGACCAGGGTTTCGGCATCAACGGCCATCTCGCCTTCGACCAGAACACGCCTTATTATTACGGCTATAATTTCGACCCGGCTTTTAAAGACACCAGCGTACTCGCTGCCGATGTGCGCCAGCGCTTCAACATGATCAGCGCCGGAGGCTCGCTCTTCAACAGCGTACCCACTGCCGGCGACATCAACTACAAAGTCTATACCGACCTCTACCGGCTGACCGACGACTACGGCGCCAAAGAAACCGGCTTCATCTTCGGCCTCGGAGGCACCAAGTGGATTGACAACACCCACTCTTTTGACCTCTGGCTCATCACCGACTTCACCGGCTTTCAGGATACCTCGCAGCATCGCCTGCACAACTTCTTCCTGCAACCGGCCTTCACCCTGCACGGCGATGTCTTCCGCCTCAAAGCCGGCATCAACATCGCCTCGCATGACGACAACTTCTTCTTCTACCCCGATGTAGAAGCAGAGTATGAAGTACTCGGCAACAACCTCGCCATTTTTGCAGGCGCGGGCGGAGGCTTGCAGAAAAACACCCTGCGCTCTTTCAGCACTTACAACCCCTATATCAACAACCGCCTCGAGTTGCGCAATAGCAACATCACCGAGTATTACGGCGGAATCCGGGGAGATGTCAAAATACTGACTTACTCGGGCCGCATCAGCTACAAAAAGGTCGAAAACCTGCCCCTTTACCTGCCCGAAGACGAGCTGCTCAACCCCTTGCGCAAGCGCTTCAAAGTGGTATATGACACGGCCACGGTCGTCCGCATCCAGGGCAGCGTAGGCGCCAGACCCGTCAGCGGCCTGAAACTGGACCTCACCCTGGCCCAAAACATCTACAGCCTGGCTCAGGAAGAAAAGCCCTGGCATCTGCCCGCCTTCGACCTGAAAGCCAATGTAAGCTACGAAGTCATCGAAGAGACGGCTTTCGTCCGTGCCGGTTTGTACATGGAAAACGGCCTCTTCACCAAAGACGAAGAGGGCAACACTTTGGCGCTCAACCCCCTGTTTGATGTGAGTGTAGGCGGAGAGTACTTTGTCTCCAAAAACTTTGGCATCTTCCTCGACATCAACAACCTGGCCAACAACAGGCGCCAGCGCTGGTACCGCTACCCAACGCTCGGGCTGAACGTGATGGGGGGCATCTCCCTGCGTTTCTGACTTAGACACACAGAGCGCCCGGCCACCCGTGGCCGGGCGCTTCAACCACGGCCGTCATGAGAAACGAATTCGTCTCTTTTTCCATCATTAGTTTCTTTTTTGTCATGTTTTTCGCCAGATACATCTGGCCTCCCTTTTGGTGGGCGTATGTGCTGCTCATTCCGCTCTTGCTGCTCGGCTACTACGACTTCTTCCAAAAGAAAAACACCATTCTGAGAAACTATCCTTTGCTGGGCAGGGGGCGCTTCATCATGGAAGAGTTGCGGCCCAAGATTTACCAATACTTCATAGAATCCGACACCAATGGCAAGCCCGTCAGCCGCATGTTTCGGGAAGTCATTTACCAGCGCTCGACCAGGGATTTGGACACCCAGCCTTTCGGCACTCAGTTTGACGTATATGACGAGGGCTACGAGTGGATGAACCACTCCATAGCAGCCTTAGACGCCCACAAGCTGAATCAGGACCCCCGCATTACAGTGGGCAGCAGCCAATGCACAGCTCCTTATGCCGCCTCCCTGCTCAACATCTCTGCCATGAGCTTTGGCTCCCTCAGCAAGAACGCCGTCAAGGCGCTCAACCTCGGCGCCAAGGCCGGAGGTTTCGCCCACAACACCGGCGAGGGAGGCATCAGCCCCTACCACAAGTCCGGCGGCGACCTCATCTTTCAGATAGGTACGGCCTACTTCGGCTGCCGCGACAAAGACGGCCGCTTTTCGCCGGAGCTCTTCCGCGAAGAAGCCCTGACGCCCGAGGTGAAGATGATTGAAGTGAAGCTCTCCCAGGGCGCCAAACCCGGTCATGGCGGCATTCTCCCCGCAATCAAGAACACCCCCGAAATCGCCGCCATTCGCAAGGTAGAGCCCCATACAACGGTAGCTTCTCCGCCTTTCCACACGGCCTTCAGCACGCCCATCGGCCTGTTGGAGTTCCTGCAGCAGTTGCGCGAGCTCTCCGGCGGCAAGCCCGTGGGCTTCAAGCTCTGCATCGGTCGCAAAAGCGAATTTCTCGCCATCTGCAAGGCCATGGTCAAGACGGGCATTTATCCCGACTTCATCACCATAGACGGGGGCGAAGGCGGCACGGGGGCCGCGCCCTTA
The DNA here is from genome assembly GCA_027030635.1 of Saprospiraceae bacterium. Taxonomy (GTDB): domain Bacteria; phylum Bacteroidota; class Bacteroidia; order Chitinophagales; family Saprospiraceae; genus WGBN01. The sequence continues at coordinate 8,556 of JALVES010000316.1, forward strand.
GAGTTCTCCAACTCGGTGGGCATGCCCTTCCGCGAGGGCCTGGCCTTTGCCTATGATGCCCTCTGCGGCTTCGACCTCAAGAAGGAAATCAAGCTCTTTGCTTCGGGCAAGATTTTTACGGCCTTCCACCTCTTCCGCGCCCTCGCCATCGGCGCCGATGCCTGCAACAGCGCCCGCGGCATGATGCTGGCCCTCGGCTGCATCCACGCCCTGGAATGCAACAACAACAGTTGCCCCACCGGCGTAGCCACCCAAAACCCCGAGCTCATAGCCGGCCTGGTCGTCGAAGACAAAGCCCGCCGCGTAACCAACTTCCAACGCGAAACCATCGAGGCCTTCGTCGAGCTGCTCGCCGCCGCCGGCCTGCACCAACCCTCCCAAATCGGCCGCGAACACATCTACCGCCGCATCAGCCGCAACCGCATCATGCGCTACGACGAAATCTTCCCCTACTTAGACAAGGGCTGCCTGCTGCATAGCGAAGAAGTGCCTCCATCCTGGAGGAGAGATTGGGAGGAGGCTGTTGCGGAAAGGTTCTGAAGGAGTGTATGTGTGTGTAGGGGCAGACCTATGTGTCTGCCTGTCTGTTTAGTGTTTAGTGTTTAGCGTTTAGTGTTTTT
>JALVES010000317.1 GCA_027030635.1 Saprospiraceae bacterium
AACTATCACGGCCAAAAGACGGGCAAGCGCACTTATTTGGATGTGGGGGCGGCAGCTTTTCACATCAATCGCCCCAACCAGGCTTTTTACAGTGCCGATGAAAGCGCTTTGCCCATGCGGCTGAGCCTGTACATGCGGCCTATGCTGCAGCTGAGCGAGCAGGTGGACCTGCCTTTGCACGGCCTGGCTCAGTTTCAGGGGCCTTATTTTGAGGCCGTAGCCGGGGCCGGCATTCGCGTCTATCTAAATCTCGTTCCTTCGCGGGAAATAGCAGTGGAACTGGGCGGCTCCTATCGCTTCAATTCCATAGGCGATGCCATCATTCCTCATCTCCAATTCCTCTATCACCAGTGGCAGGTAGGGCTTAGCTATGACATCAATGTCTCCGACTTCTCCGTAGCTACCCTCTATCGCGGCGGCCCGGAGCTGACTGTGCGCTATGCCATCACTAAGGTGAAACCCTTAGACAGGGTGCGCCTCTGCCGTTTGTATTGACCTGAAAACCTTAAGACATTTTGCTCGCAACTCCATACTTTGCCATGAAGAAATACATCTTTTCTCTCTTGCTCCTCATGCCGGCTTTTTTTGCTTACAGCCAGACTTTTAGTGCCTACATGAAAGCTGCGGAAAAAGCCTTTCTACAGGAAGATTACTATGCCGCTATGGTTTACTTCGGCCACGCTGCAGAAATCGAGAAAGACAATCCGGAAGTCTGGTACAAAGTCGGTCGCTCCGCTTTTCTGTTCAATGACTTTCACATGGCCGACAGCGCTTTTCAGCAGGTGATGGAACTGGCCGGCGAAGAGGGCTATTCGGACGCTGTCTTTTGGGCTGCTCACGCCAAAAAATCTATGGGGCGTTATGAAGAAGCCGCCGAGCTCTTTTACGAATACGCCGCCAAAATGAGCGGAGTCAATGACGAAGAAGCCCAAAAAGCCGTCGAAGAAGCCCAAACCTGTGAGTGGGCCATGGATGTGATGGAGCATGAAGATGCTGCCATCATCATTGAACAACCCGCTCCGGGCATCAATACCTCTTATTCAGAATTTGGTGCCTTTACTTATGCCGATAGCGCTACGTATTACACCAGTTTCAGCAATGTGCCGGAGAAAGACGAGGGATATGTCCCGCCCCGTCCTTACATGCGCATCATGCGTCAACTTCCGGGCATGGCGCCTGAGCGCTATGCGGCCATCAACCCGGGCGACCAGGAGCTTTGGCATGCCGGCTATCCCTGCTTCAACAAGGACGGCTCCCGCATTTATTACAGCCTCTGTCAATATACCACAGGCCTAAAAGTCAATTGCAAGATTTATTATCGCGAAGTGTTTGGCCCCGATTCCCTCGGCACGCCCATACCGCTTCCGCAAACGGTGAACATGGAGGGATACAGCGCTTCCGAGCCCGGCATAGGCTTTGACGAAGCCGCAGGCAAAGAAGTGCTCTTCTTTGTCTCCAACCGCCCGGGAGGCAAGGGTAAAGCAGATATCTGGTATGTTTACCTCGAAGAAGGCCTCAACAATTGCTCCGAAGCCCATCACATAGAAGGCATCAACACGGAAGAGGACGATATGACGCCCTTCTTTCACACGCCTACCCAAACGCTCTACTTCAGCTCCAAAGGCCACCGAAGCATGGGCGGGCTGGATATTTACAGCATCTCCAGGGAAGGCGATGGCTGGGGAGAGATCGTACACCTGCCGTATCCCTTAAACACCAATTTCAACGATGCCTACTACACCTTAGACGAGTACGGCCTCAGCGGCTTTTTCGCCTCCAATCGCGACGGCTCTGTAAAGTTTGAAGACGATGGCAACTACTGCTGCTTCGACATCTACCACTTCCGCCGTACAGACCTGAAAGTGGAGATCTTTACTTACGATGCCAAAACGGGCCTGCCCCTCTCCAACACCACCCTCAGCCTGGCCCGCCTGGTGGATGGCAACAAGCTCGTCCTCAAAGAAGAGAACAACCCTACGGGCAACAAGTACAACTTCTCCCCCGAGCAGGGATCGGCCTATGTGTTCACGGCTACGGCAGAAGGCTATGTGCCTACCGAAACGGTGCTGGACTTGCGCATGCCGCCGGAAGACCAAAAAATCCGCATAGACATGTACCTGCCGCCCGAAGGCATAGACTTCACGGGCCTGGTGTTTGAAAAATCAGAAGGCACGCCGCCCCTGCCCGGAGCCAGTCTGCAACTCTTTGAAGACGGGGTGCCCATAGACCTCAAAACCAATGAAACCGGCAACGATTTCCACTTCCCGCTTTCGCGAAACAAAACCTATACCATCATCGCTACCAAGCCGGGTTATCATCCCGATACCCTGGAGCTGGACTTAACGCAAATAGGCAATGAGTTCTCTTTGGAGCACAAGTTCTACCTGCAACCAAAGAGCCTGATCGAAATTCCGCCCCTCTACATCTACTTCGACAACGACCAGCCCGACCCGCGTACTTATGCAACTACGACCAACAAGTCTTATGATGAGTTGTTTGAGGCTTATTATGCGCGCAAGCAAAAGTTTGTTCAGGAATATACCAAAGTGCTGCAAGGACGCGACCGCTATCTCGCGCAACGACGGGTGGAAGCCTTCTTCGACCGCGAAGTGCGTGACGGCTATGCTACTCTCGAAGCTTTTGCCGACCGCATGTATAAGGCGCTCCGGGAAGGCGTGCCGGTGAAAATAACTATCAAGGGCTATGCCAGCCCCAGAGCCAGTACGGAATACAACGATGCCCTGACCTCCCGCCGCATCGCCAGCGTAGAGAACTACCTGAAGAAGTTCAAAGGCGGAGTGTTGAAGCCTTATTTCGAGTCAGGCCAAATTGTCGTTGTGCGTGAGCCCTATGGCGACCGCAAAGCCAATCCGGAAGTCAGCGATCGCCTCGAAGACGAAAGGAACTCGATCTACAGCCCGGTAGCTTCTTTGGAGCGCAGGGTAGAAATCATAGGTATCGCTCTGGGTGAAAATTGATGCTCCTTATGTTGCCCATTCCTTAATTCGTGCTAACAGAAACAATCTACCATGGGTCTGACACACAGCAATAACTTCCGATACCTGCAAATGGCACGCTCTGCCTTTGCTCTGGTACTCCTTTTTGCCTTCTTTTCGCTCATGCCAACCAAAGCACGGGCCTCGCACATCGTAGGTGGAGAGATCACTTTTGAATGCCTTGGCAACAACCAGTACAAAATCATTTTGGATGTCTATCGGGATTGCTTCTATGGCGACCCCACGGCCTATTTTGACAATCCCGCTCATATCGGCATCTTCAATCAAAGCAACATCCTCGTCCAGCAGGTCAACATGCCCTTTACCGGCATGGACGATACCCTCTCGGCCATCTTTAGCGACCCCTGTCTCTTTGACCCGGGAGACGTCTGTGTGCATACGACCCGTTATGAAAAAGTGGTAACCCTGCCGGCCATCCCGGGCGGCTATCAACTGGTCTATCAGCGCTGTTGCCGAAACCAAACCATCTCCAACATCTACAATCCCGATCAAACAGGGATGACGCTGTCCACCTATATGTCGGAACAGAGTATGCTGGAGTGCAACAACAGCCCCGACTTTACCTTCATCCCGCCCATCTTTATCTGTGTCAACAAGCCCATAGACTTCGATCACTCCGCTACGGATGCCGAAGGCGACTCCCTCGTCTATCGCCTCTGCACGCCTTATGAAGGAGCAACCTATAGCAATCCTTATCCCCCCATCCCTTCGGCGCCGCCTTATGATACCGTGGATTGGGTGGACCCTCCCTACAACCTCGACAACATCCTCGGTACCGACTCCACCGTGCTCTCCATAGACCCTCACACGGGCTTCATAACCGGCGTTCCCACCAACCAGGGGCAATTCGTCGTAGGCGTATGTGTGGAGGAATATCGCAACGGCCAACTCATCTCCAGCATGAGAAGGGATTTCCAGTACAACGTGGGTCAGTGTGGCGAAGCTACCGCAGCCTTCTTCGCCCCTCACGCCCAGTGCGAAAATTTTACCGTGGATTTTGAAAACCAAAGCTCGGCTTACACCTCTACCTACCTTTGGTATTTCCAATATCCCGATACCACCATCTCTTCTACCGAAATCAACCCCTCTTATACCTATCCCGACACAGGCACTTATACCATCATGCTGATTGCCGACCCGGGCTCTGTCTGTGCAGATACCTTTGTCAATGAGATATACCTGCAGCACAATTCCCTCTTTGCAGAATTCGACCTCCAGGTCTTCGATTGCTCGGACAGCTCCGTGCTCAGCCTCTATGACCACTCCTATGATACCATTTCAGCGCCGGTGGCCTGGAATTGGACCGTTGCATACGATACCGTTACCCTGACTTCCACCGAGCAAAACCCCATCTTTTATCTCCCCCAACCGGTAACGGGCATCATCACCATGGAAGTTACTTCGGCCAACAACTGTGTGCAAAGCATAAGCCGGCCCTTTGAAACCGGCATAGACTTCCCCGGCGCTTTTATCGAAGACACCTTATATATATGTCTCGGAGAATCGGTAGAACTCAATCCCCAGGAAGATACCATCGGCAACCTGCCCTACCTCTGGATGCCCGCCGATCAAGTGCCCGACTCTACCGCGGCAAATCCCGTGGTATCACCCACAACCACCACCACCTATACCGTCCATATCACCTCCCCCGGCGATTTTTGCACCTTCACAAAAACGGTAACCGTGGTGGTAGAGCCCCTGCCGGCACTCAGCTTCGAGACCTACATCAACTGCGATGCCGTAACAGTGGATTTTACCAACACCAGCCAAAACGCCTCGGCCTACGTCTGGGACTTTGGAGACCCCTCCAACCCCAACGACACCTCCACCGAAGAAAACCCAAGCTACACCTATCCCGCCATCGGTACCTATACCGTTACGCTGATGACAGACCCCTCCCTGCTCTGTCGCGATACGCTGACGCAGGAAATTACCCTGCCGCCCCGCCTCCTGCAGGCCCAGTTTGATTACCAGGTGACCAGTTGCGAAGAAGACCAGCTTACCCTGCTCTTCACCGACAACTCCCTCAACAATACGGGCAACATCGTACAATGGGATTGGACCTTCATCACCAACAACGGCACGCAAACAGCCTCCGGCCAAACCGCAGAAATTACCCTGACTCAAACCCAAACCCTGCAGGTACAATTGCTCATCACCACCGACTTGGGATGCCAGGACAGCACTACGCAAAACATTGATGTAGAACTCATCCAGGAAGACATCCCCGTCTATCACCACATCTGCCTCGGCGAGTCGGTAGAGCTCAATCCCAACTTCAATGCTTCCTACTTCTACCTCTGGTCGCCTTCCGATGGCATCGCAGGGCAGGAAACTTCTCCCAACCCCATCGCCACGCCGACCCAAACGACCACCTATACCGTAACCATCACCAAAGGAGGCGATACGCCCTGTACCATCCAACGTACCGTAACCGTAGAAGTCGAAACTGCCCTCCCGCAATTGGACTTCAGCACCCACATCGCCTGCGATGGCCTGACCATAGAGTTTACCAACCTCAGCACCAACGCCTCGGGCTATGTCTGGGACTTTGGCGACCCCACCACCACCGCCGATGTCTCCACAGAGGAAAATCCCTCTTATACCTATCCCGCCATTGGCACCTATAGTGTAACCCTGATGACGGATGCCTCCAACTTCTGCGGCGACACCATCACCATGGATATCACCATCCCGCAGATAGAACTGCAGGCGGGCTTTACCTATGAAATTTCGGATTGCGAGACAGATCACGAAACCATCGCCTTTTACGATGCCTCCTTCAACTCAACCCTCGGCAACATCGTCTCCTGGCAGTGGCAATTTGGCAACCTCGGCATTTCCAATGAGCAAAACCCCGTTTTCACCGTCTATCAAAGCGGCGCCTTTGACGTTACGCTCACCATCACCACCGACGAGGGCTGTACCAACAGCTATACGGAAACGGTAAGCGTACAGCTCATCTCCGTGAATGTACCCGATTCCACCCTGCTCTGCCTCGGCGATACGCTTACGCTAAATGCAGGAGGCTCCTCAGACTTTGAGTACGTCTGGAGCCCCGCTTCGGCCATTATCGGAGACCCCACAGCGCCCTCCGTACAAGTGGCGCCTCAGCAAACGACCATATATACCGTGGAAATCACCCACCTCGGTTTCGATACCTGCTCCATCACACGCACCATCGAGGTCTTTGTACCGCCGGCCATCGGCCTGACTCTGGACCCCGCTGCGGATGTGCTTACCTGCGATTCCGTTGCAAGCATAACAGCTCAGACTACTGAGCTCTCCTCCTTGCAGTGGTTCGAAAACGGCGAACTCATCTTACCCCTGCCGGGCACCGACTTAACCGTAGAGGTCTCCGGCGTCAATACCTACCAGGTCGTAGCCACCGATATCTACGGCTGCACCGAAGAAGAAGGCCTCACCATAGCCGGAGGCCCCGTAGATGTAGAGGTAACGCCCGACCAGTTCGTCTGCACCGGCGAACCCATTGTCGTCATGGCAACCAACCTCGATACCAACGACATCATCCAGTACGAGTGGACCATAGAAGGCGCCGGCACCCTCATGAACGAAGACCAACCCACGCCCATCATCGGCAGCCCGCCCGGTACCAGCACCATCACGGGTACTTTTACCAACCAATTTGGCTGCAGCCAAACGGATACCATCTTCCTCGCTGTGGTGGATTCTGACATCGCCCTCAGCTTTACCTATGAAATCCTCTGCGATGGCCTGACGGTAGAGTTCACCAATACCAGCCAAAACGCTTACGACTTCGTCTGGGACTTTGGCGTGCCCGGTACGGATGCCGATACTTCTACGGCAGTCAATCCCACTTTCACTTTCCCCGGCCTGGGTACCTATCCGGTTACCCTCGACATCGCCTACGATGTGGATTGTGCCGTGCCCATAACCATCCCCATAGACATCGTGGAGCCCATCATGCTGCCGGCCTTCACCTATGATTACGTGAATTGTGAAGAAGACAGCATCCTCATCGCCTTCACTGATGCCTCTACCAGCACCCTGACCAGCCCCATTAACCAATGGAACTGGACCTTCAGCAATGGCCAAACCTCCACCGAGCAAAATCCGGTCATCACCGTCGTCCCCGGCGACTCTCCGCTGACGGTGCAGCTCACCGTTACTACGGAGATTGGCTGCCAGGGAGAAACGGCGGAATCACTCACCTTTACCTTTACAGAGGTCTTCCTGCCGGATACCCTGGTGCTCTGCTATGGCGATACCGCCCAGCTCAACCCGGGCGCCAATCCGGCTTACGACTACCTCTGGACCCCGGCAACCGGCCTCGATGACCCCACTTCGGGCTCGCCACTCGCTTATCCCACGGAGACAACCACTTATACCCTGCACATCACCAACTACGAGGGCGCCGATACCTGCAGCCTGGAAAAAACCGTAACAGTCTTCGTGCCGGAGCAAATCCAACTGGCCATTGAGCCCGGCGATTCGGCCCTGACCTGCGGGCCGCCTGTATTGCTGGAAGCCTCCGTCAGCCCGGGAGCGCCCGATGACTACAACTACATCTGGACGGATGAAAACGGCGTACTCATCGGAACGGATTCGGCCATCTCCGTACTGCCCGATTCTACGGCCACCTACTATCTCGAAGTAACCAATCAATACGGTTGCATCGGCCAGGATGAAATTTTCGTCACCAATGGCGATATAGATTACGAAGCAGAGCAGCAGATCATCACCTGCCCGATAGACTCCCTGCAACTGTCGCTCATCAACTTAGACAGCTTTGACCAACTGACCATCTTCTGGCAAGCCGGCCAGAATGGCAGCATTTTGTCCGACCCCACAGGCTTTGACGTCTGGGTTACAGCCGAGCCAGATACGGCCCTTTTCAACTACGCTTTGGTCAATCAGTTCAACTGCGTAGAAACGGGAAGCATCGAAGTCCTGACCTCCGATTTTGAGGCCGTCGTTCAGGATACCGTCGAAGCCTGCCCGGGCATAGGCGTGCCCGTCAATCCCGTCGGCAATCCCGCCTACAGCTACAATTGGATGCCCGGCACGGGCTTGGACGACAGCACCAGCTACAACCCCACGGCCACCCTTTGGGAGGATCAACTCTACGACGTACTTATCGGCTATGACAACGGCCTGGTCTTCTGCGCTGATACGCAGCAGGTGCTCGTGCTCGTCAATCCCGATATAGAGCTCACTGCCGAGCCGGATACCATCCTTTGCGATACGACAGAGATTAGCCTTTCGGCAAATGCTGCTGTGCCCGTAGTGAACTTCGACTGGTACGAAGACAGCCTCGGTGGCGACCCCTTTGCCAACGGGCCCGTAGTGCCCGTTACGCCCCTCGGCACGGTGGCGTTCTACGTCATCGCTACCGATAGCCTGGGCTGCTTCGATACCGCCATGGTAACCGTAGATGCCTACCCGCTCGCCATCAGCCTGCAATCCTGGTACGACCTCTGCCTCTACGAAGAGGTCGAGCTGGAAGTCGTCAACGAGGCCCCCGTGCAGGAGTTGACCTATGACTGGTCGCCCGATACCCTCTTTGGAACACCGCCTTACGGGCCCGTGGAAACCGTAGCGCCCTTGGAAGACACAGAAGTCAGCGTGGTCGTTACCAATCAATACGGCTGCGAAGATACACTGACTACCTTCATCAATGTGGTGGATGTCTATACCGGCCTCTTTGCCGATGCCGAGCCGGATACCATTTTCCAAAACTCGGGAGAAACCAGCCGATTAACGACGGTGGAAATTCCGGATTATATCTACTACTGGGAGCCCGTTTCGACGCTCTCAGATCCGAACATCTTCAATCCCATTGCCTCTCCCGAAGAGACAACGACTTACACCATTACGGTAGAAGGCGAGGCCGGTTGCCAGGCTTCTGCCGAAGTAACCGTATATGTCATTACGCCCGAGTGCGGCGAACCGGTCATCTTCGTACCCACGGGCTTCACGCCCAATGGCGATGGGCACAACGATGTACTGAAGGTCTATGGCAACAGCCAGGCCAATTTCTTCTTTGATGAATTCTACTTCACGGTGTACGACCGCTGGGGGCAGATGCTCTTCGAAACCACCGATCCCGAACAGGGATGGGATGGCACCTACAAAGGCGAAGCCCTGCATCCGGATGTCTATGGCTTCTACCTGAGGGTGCGCTGCTACAATGGAGAAGAATTCTTCAAAAAGGGAAATGTAACACTATTGAGGTAGGACTCACAGGCCGCGCGGGTAGGGGATAGACTATCCGGTGGTAAATACACTCCAAGCAAAGTGGTTTGGACGGTAAGCCGCTTAGACGCCTGAACCAGGAAGTTTGGTTTTAAACCACTTTGGCTTGGGTATAAAACTTCGTTCACAGGAGCTGATGAGGGGCAAGAAATCTTGCCCGTCATCAGCTCCTTATATTTGAAACTCAAACGACAGAAAATGTTGAAGCATTACAAATTTTATGTGTTGGCCTTTTTGCTTTCCCTCCCCTTGCTTGGGAAAGCATCGCACATCGTAGGCGGTGAAATAACCTACGAATGTCTCGGCAATGATATGTACAAAATCTCCCTTGAAATCTACAGGGACTGTTATTTTGGCAATCCCCTGGCATATTTTGACGATCCCGCACACATAGGGGTCTTTGACCAGAACGACATGTTGGTCATGGTCGTTGACATGCCTTTTACGGGCATGGATGACACCCTGTCGGCCATCTTTAATGACCCCTGCCTCTTTGACCCGGGCGACGTCTGCGTGCATACTACACATTATGAAAAAATTGTAACCCTCCCGACGGTGCCGGGCGGCTACCAACTCGTCTATCAGCGCTGTTGCAGGAATCAGACCATTTCAAACATTACCAATCCGGATGAGAGTGGTATGACCTTGCTGACCTACGTCTCCGAGGAGAGTATGTTGCAATGCAATAGTGGCCCGGACTTCACCTTTATCCCTCCCATTTTTATTTGCGTCAATAAGCCCATTGTCTTTGACCACTCGGCTGTGGATGCAGAAGGCGATTCTCTGGTGTACAAATTGTGTACACCTTATGTGGGCGCAACCTCCTCTGCCCCTTATCCGGATGTGCCTTCCAATCCGCCTTATGATACGGTGGTTTGGGTGGACCCGCCCTATAATCTCGACAATGTGCTGGGTACTGACTCCACTGTTTTAACCATAGACCCGCAAACGGGCCTGCTCACCGGCTTCCCTACCAACCAGGGGCAGTTCGTCGTCAGCATCTGCGTGGAGGAGTACCGCAACGGCCAACTGCTCTCCAGCATGAGGCGCGATTTTCAGTACAATGTGGGCGTATGCGGAGAAGTTACCTCTTCCTTCTTCGTACCGGATGCTCAATGCGATAACCTGACTGTAAACTTCGACAACCAAAGCTCTGTTTACGCTTCGGAATACCTCTGGTATTTTCAATATCCGGATACTACCGTCTCCTCTACACTCGAAAACCCCACCTATACCTATCCCGATACCGGCACTTACACCATCATGCTCATCGCTGACCCAAACAGCGTTTGTGCAGACACCTTCTTCAGGGATATTTACCTGCAATACAACTCTCTCTTTGCAGAGTACGATTTGCAGGTCTTCGATTGTGCCGACAGCTCAGTGGTGAGCTTGTTTGATCATTCCTACGACACCATATCAGCGCCGGTCGCCTGGCATTGGACGCTGACTTACGATACCATTACGCTGACTTCCGACGAGCAGAATCCAAACTTTTACGTGCCCAACCCGAGCTCGGGTACGGTTACCATGCAGGTGCTTTCGCAAAACGGCTGTGAACAATCGCTGACGCTGCCCTGGGAGGCAGGGCAGGATTTCCCCGGCCAGCTCATCCCCGATACGGCCTATGCCTGCGAAGGGCAATTGGCTTACCTCAACCCCAATGCAGGGGACATCGTCGCCAACTCCTACCTCTGGCAGCCCGGAGCGCCGCTTAGCGACTCCACCGCCGCCAACCCCTCAGTGCAGGCAGATTCTGTCATGCATTTCACAGTGTATATCGAATCGCCTGGAGGCCTTTGTGAATTTGCCAAAGAGGTAACAGTATTCCCTCTGTCATATCCCGACTTGACAACACCCGATTCCATTTTGCTCTGTTATGGCGAGTCAGTGGTTTTGAACCCGGGAGGCAATCCAAACTATCACTATTCCTGGTCTTCTTCGGGAGCGCCTTTGTCCGATCCCGAGGCAGTAAGTCCGGAGGTCTCGCCTGAGGAAACCACGATTTATACGGTAGAAATCACGGCTCCCGGCCCGGACACCTGTGTGGCTACCCGCGAGGTGCTGGTGCATGTGCCGCCGCCCATTGGCTTGCAAACCTTTCCGGATGTGGTTACCTGCGATTCCGTGCTGACTTTGACGGCACAGACCGTGGAGTTTACTACCGTCTTTTGGTTTGAAAACGGCCAGCCCATTTTGCCGCCGAGCGATCAAATCACCGTAGAAGTCTCGGGTGAAAACGAATACATGCTCAATGCCGTGGATGTCTATGGCTGTGTGGAGGCCGACACCTTCACCGTCGCAGGCGGCCCCGTGGACGTGGAAGTTTCGCCTGCTGCCATAGAAGCCTGTACCGGCGAACCCATTCAACTTCAGGCGACCAACCTCGACCCCAACGACCAACTTTCGTACTTCTGGGAAGTGGTCGGTTCGGGTAGCCTTTCGGCAAATGATATACCGAATCCCGTTTTCACCGGCTCCCAGGCGGGTACGCAACTCGTGGTCGGTACTTTTACCAGCCAGTACAATTGCAGCGCTCAGGACACCGTGCAAATCACCCTCGTCAGCGGCAATGCCCAATTGGCATTTACCTACGAAATACTCTGCGACGGCCTCAGCGTGCAATTCATCAACCAAAGCGTGAACGTGGATTCCTTCTTCTGGGACTTCGGCGTACCCGGTACGGATACCGATACCTCTACCCTTGAAAATCCCGTTTTCACCTTCCCCGATCTCGGCACCTACAACGTAACTCTCAGCATCCCCTATGCCGTGAGTTGCGGCTTCCCGGTAAGTATTCCGGTTGACATCACGGACCCCATCCTGCAGGCTGATTTCTCCTATGACTATGCCAGTTGTGCCGAAGACAGCATCGCCATCTCCTTCACCAACGAAACCGTCAGTACCCTGACGGGCCAAACCATAGATTCCCTGCAATGGAGCTTTAGCAACGGCCAAACTTCCACCGAAGCGAATCCCGTCATCTGGGCCTATCCCGGTGACTCCCCGCTGATAGCCGTGCTGGAAGTCTTCACCTCCGGCGGCTGCACAGACGATGCGGCTGATACCCTGCTGCTGAATTTCACGGAGGTATTCCTGCCCGATACCGTAGTGCTTTGCTTTGGCGATACGACCCAGCTCAACCCGGGAGCCAATCCCGATTACGAATACCTCTGGACGCCCGCCACCGGCCTGGACGACCCCACTTCGGGCTCGCCCCTGGCCTTCCCCACGGAGACTACCACTTACACCCTGCATGTTACCAACAACCAGGGCGCCGATACCTGTCAACTCGAGCAAACGGTTACGGTCTTCGTGCCGGAGGACATCCAGCTCGACATCCTGCCCGGCGACTCCCTCATTACCTGCGGCCCCCCCGTATTGCTCGAAGCCCAGGTCAATGTAGATGTTGACTACCAGTGGACGAATGGCGGTGGCGTAATCATCGGCTCGGATTCCGGCATCACCGTCCTGCCGGACTCCATAGATACCTATATCCTGCAAGTCAGCGATCAGTACAATTGTACGGATACGGCTCAAACCGTTGTAACCAACGGCACCATAGATGTACAAACAGATGGCGAGTTGTTTGTCTGCCCCACCGATTCCATCTTGCTCTCCATCCTCAACCTGGATTCCTTTGACAGCCTTAGCGTCGTCTGGACGGCAGGCCCGGGCGGAACCATCCTCTCCGACTCCACGGCTTTGGACGTTTGGGTCAGCACTTCAACCGGCACCGTTAGCTTTAGTTACGTCTTGCAAAACCAATTTGACTGTGAAGAAACCGGCGAAGTCCTGGTACACACCTCCGATTTTGCGGCAGCCGTACAGGATACCGTAGAGGCCTGCGCCGGCGTGCCCGTTGAGCTAAACCCCAACGGCAATCCCGCTTACGACTACCTCTGGATTCCGGGGACGGGCTTAGACGACAGCACTTCCTACAACCCCACGGCCATTTTGTACGAAGACCAACTCTATACCGTCATCATCAGCAATGACGATGGCTTTACATTTTGTTCGGACACTCAGCAGGTTTATGTACACATTTACCCGCTCATAGAGCTCGAAGCTTATGCCGAGCCCGATACCGTCTTGTGCGATACGGATACAGCCATGCTTTTCGCCACGACTTCCGTGCCGGTGGAGCTCATCTGGTATGAAGGAAGCATCGGCGGCCCGATTGTCGGCACAGGCTCACCCGTCACAGTTGTCCCCGAAGGCACGCTTACCTACTATGTGATCGCCACCGACAGCTTCGCCTGCATGGATACGGCAGAGGTGACCCTGTACCACTATCCCCTGCAGGTGAGCCTGGCTCCCGAATACAACTTCTGCGATTACGACGACTTCCGGGTGCAAGTCATCAACGGAGACCCCGATCAGGAATTGACTTACCTCTGGTCGCCGGATTCCGTTCTCTTGCCGCCTCTCGACTCCTCGGCGGTCTATGTGGATGCCAATGGCGATGTGCAACTGAGCGTACTCGTTACAAACCAATACGGCTGTGACACCACTTTATATACACAGGTGCATTTCATCAACGTCGGCCTGGGTCTCTTTGCAGAAGCTGATCCCGACACCATCCTGCTCGGCTCCGGCGAAACCAGCCAGTTGACCACCGTGGATCTTCCGGGCTATCAGTATGCCTGGATGCCACCCTCCACACTTTCCGACCCGACGATTTACAATCCCGTAGCTTCGCCGGAGGAAACCACGACTTATACGGTATCGGTTGTCGAACCCATCGCCGGCTGTACAGCAGAAGCCGAAGTAACGGTCTATGTCATCACGCCCGAATGCGCCGAGCCGGTCATCTTCGTGCCAAGCGCTTTCACGCCCAATGGCGATGGCCACAACGATGTCCTTTACGTCTATGGCAACGACCAAAGCGATCTGTTTTTCGATGAATTTTACTTCGTCATTTACGACCGCTGGGGCCAAAAACTCTTCGAAACCACCGATCCCAAACAAGGCTGGGATGGTACCTACAAGAGCAGGGAGTTGCCGCCCGATGTCTATGGCTTTTACCTCAAGGTGAAATGCTACAACCAACAGACTTTCACCAAAAAAGGCAATGTGTCTTTGCTGAGATAGCATTTGGCGAAAGCCGGAAAATTAAACCCGTTTTAAATGACAATGGCTCATTAAACAAGAAAACCGCACCATGTACGACATTCTTCAGGAAGGCACCCTGGCCATTTTTCTTTCCGGCTTGATGCTGGTCATGTACTTTGCTTTGTACAAAAACCCGGCCATTTTGGGCGCGCTTGCAAAGCGCTACGGAGAGGAGCGTGGCCAGGAATACGCCATTTATCTGCAAAAGTTTTGGGGTGTACTTTTGTTTGGTCTTCTGCCCTGGCTGGTCTTTGCCCTCACCCAAGAGGAGCACGGCCTGAGCGACTACGGCTGGGCCTGGCGCTTAGACGGGCCTGTCCTCAAGTGGACGCTCCTCCTCACGCCCGTGATGATCCTGATGACTTGGATTTCCACCCGCAAGGAAGACAGCCTGGCCCAATATCCCGAAATACGCCGCAGGGACTGGGATAGGCCTCTGCTGTTTCGCTCTGCCCTCGGCTGGATTTTGTACCTCCTCGCCTACGAGTGGATGTTTCGGGGATGGCTTTTGTTTGCTGCCTTTCGGCAAATGGGGCTCTGGCCCGCGATTGCCGTCAACACGGCGATCTACGCTTTGGCGCACGTGCCTAAGGGCCCCCGCGAAGCTTTTGGCGCCATGCCTCTCGGCATTGCCCTCTGCCTCATCTCGATCCAAACCGGCTCTTTCTTCGTCGCCTTCTTCCTGCACGTGGTGCTGGCCCTGTCGAATGAGTGGTTTTCGCTTTACTTTCGGGATAGGGGAGAATGATTTACCATGCAAATTTGTAAGCAGAGTTGTAAATTTGCATGGTAAATCAGTTTTTTAAGGCCTATGTATATCAACAGACTGTTGGAAGGGGAGGTACGGGAAGCCTTGAGGGATTTTCCCGTTGTGGCCATTTTGGGGCCTCGCCAGGTCGGAAAATCCACTCTGGCGAAGCATTTGTGGGAGGCGCTGCCTGAGGACAAACGGGTTTATCTGGACTTGGAATTGCCATCTGATTTGGCTAAGCTTGGAGATGCAGAGTGGTTTTTTTCTCAAAACGAAGGCAAGCTGATATGTATTGACGAGATACAGCGCAAAGCAGACTTGTTTCCCGTGATTCGCAGCCTGGTGGACAGGTGGGGAGGCAATGGGCATTTTCTGATACTGGGTTCGGCATCTATGGACCTCATTCGTCAGAGTTCGGAGACTTTGGCAGGGCGGATTAGCTTTCACTATTTGGGGCCCTTTGCTTATGAGGAAATAAAAGGGCAGTATTCGCTCGAAGAGTATATTTTGCGGGGAGGCTTTCCGCGCAGTTTGCTGGCCCGCAGCATAGAGGTGTCTATGCGTTGGAGGGAGAATTTCATTACGACTTTTATTGAGCGCGATTTGTCAAATTGGTTTCAGGTAAGTCCCGGAAATGTGCGTCGTTTGTGGCAGATGCTGGCTCATTGGTCGGGGCAGGCGCTCAATTATTCCTCTTTGTCGAATTCATTGGACATCAGCAGCATTACGGTGAAGCGTTATCTGGATTTGCTGCAGGGAACTTACATGCTGCATGTGTTGTCGCCTTATTTGGCCAATGTGGGAAAACGTCTGGTGAAATCACCTAAGGTTTATCTGGCGGATTCGGGTTTGATGTTGACTTTTTTGGGAATCACGGATTTCAATCATTTATTGGGCCATCCGTCTCTTGGGCGGGTATGGGAGACGGTGGTATTGGCCAACTTAAAGGTGCATTTTCCCTTTTATCAGGTGTATTTTTACCGCACTGCCCAGGGGGCGGAGATAGATTTTGTGCTTACTTATGGAGACCGGCTTTGGGCTCTTGAGTGCAAGGCTTCGCTTTCGCCTGCCTTGCGCAAGGGCAATAAAATGGCTATGAAAGACATAGGAGCCCGCAAATTGCTGGTCGTAGCCCCCGTTAAGCAGGGCTGGCGGATGCAGGAAGGGGGCTTTGTGGTGTCTCTTGAGGAATTGCCCGGGCTGCTGAAAGAATGAGTTGCACTCAAAATTTTTTTGAAAAATATTCTCCAATAACAAAAAAGTCCGTATCTTTGCACCCGCCTTTTGGCCAGGCAGGCAGTTGGAGCCTGCTGTGAGGCCGGAAAATGGCTCCGTGGCTCAACTGGATAGAGCACCTGACTACGGATCAGGAGGTTGCAGGTTCGAATCCTGCCGGAGTCACTGACAGCCGGGGGAGTTGGGCGGCGCAAGCCGCCCAAACTCATCATCAGGCAGCTTTCTCAAACCACTTAGGTTTAGGGATGAACAGATGCCCCAAAAGGGGCAATGAGGAACTTAAAACTTTTGAAGCAATGTCTAAAGTTTGTCAACTTACCGGGAAGCGCCCCATTACGGGAAACAACGTCTCGCACTCTCACCGCAAGACGAAGCGCCGCTTTTTGCCCAATGTGCAAAAGAAGCGCTTTTACATCCCCGAAACGGGCAAGTGGGTAACACTGAAAGTGTCCGCTAAGGCGATCCGCAACATCAACAAGTTGGGCGTTTATGCCTATCTGAAAAAATTAGAACGCAAAGGCGTTGATACGGGCGTCAAGCTGTAAGTAACATCAACGGTCATTTGTCCAAACCCCGAGGGGTTAAAACCAAATAAATCATGGCTAAGAAGAGTAAAGGCAACCGCATCCAAATCATTTTGGAGTGTACAGAGCACAAGAAGACCGGCATGCCCGGTACTTCCCGCTATGTTACCCAGAAAAACCGCAAGAACACTCCCGAGCGCCTGGAGTTGATGAAGTACAACCCCATCCTTCGTCGCAAAACCCTGCACCGCGAAATCAAGTAAAACTCGCGAAGCATTCCGTAACCTCATAAATGTCTGAACATGGGTAAAGTAAGTAAAAACGCGCGGGTGGCTCAACGTGCCGCCAATGCCAATACGGGACGCGACTACGTCAAAGTCGTCAAAAGCATTAAAGACCCCAAAACGGGTAAATACACCTATAAAGAACTCATGATTCACAAAGACGAAGTCAAAGAGTTCTTTGCTAAAAAATAAAGACAGCTACACAAGACGGCACCATTCGGTCCCGTCTTGTGTACAACTTTAGCCGTAGCAGACGGCTTTTTTAAGGCACAATTGCTATACGCGAATATTTTATTTGTGTATATTTTTTAATCCGGCAGTTATGAACTGCCTGCAAACAACCGTTCACATGAAACCGGATAAAGCCCATCGTTTTTTTCTCGACCAATTGAGTCTTTGGGAAAAGGCTTTAGATGCGTACAGCTTTGAAGATTTGCTCAAAAAGCCCGAAGACGGGGGCTGGTCTATGGGGCAGCTTTACATCCATCTGATTGGCTCTACCCTGCACTTTCAGTTAAAGCACTTTCAGCATTGCATGGATGAGTCTGAGAACAGCTCTGCCAAAAAGACTTTTAAGGGATTTTTGATCTTCAATCTGCTCGGGGGCTTCCCACCGGTACGGATCAAGGTGCCTGCTTCGGAGGAATATACGCCTGCACAGCCGGAGAGTAAAGAGCAACTCAAGAGGGGCCTGGCTAAAGTCAGGGAAAGAATGGCCGCCGCCCTGGAGACGCTTAAGCAACGCAAAGGCCTGGGCAAATCCGAACACCCCGCCCTGGGATACCTCAGTGCCGAAGAGTGGTTTGCCCTGATACCCATGCACTTTAAACATCACCTGCGGCAAAAGAAGCGGCTGGATGAGACTTTGTCAAAAATACTGTTGGAAAATGGATAAAAGCAAAGTACATTTCACCTACAAATCACCCGAAGATGCTCCGGGCTTTTTGCTGTACAAGGTCTATACGTACTGGCACAGGGAAATTCGTCGCAGCCTGAGGCCCCTGGGGCTCACGCATGCGCAGTTTGTCTTTCTGGCCAATGCCCACTGGATGGAGCAGCGCAGCGATGAGCTGACGCAAAGCGATATTGCCCGCCGCACAGAGATGGACGTGATGATGACGTCCAACGTTTTGCGAAAGCTTGAAAAAAAAGGACTGCTCAACAGAACTCCCCACAGCAGGGATACCCGTGCCAAGGTCATCAGCCTGACGCCCCGCGGTCGGGAGGTGCTCGCCCAGGCCGTGAAGGTCGTAGAAGATTTTGACCACCGCTTTTTTGCTCAACTGAAAGCGCCGGAAGCTTTTAAAAAGGAATTGATGCGTTTGATGAGGTGAGCTGTGCGCAAGTTTAGTTTTTCTTGTAGCGGCTGGTTCGCTTATCCCCTTCCCGAACGATAAGGCCCTGCTTCACAGCCCGTCGCAAGTCGCGACTGGCTGTAGCCGTGGAAATGTCTTTGAACATTTTCAGATAATCTTTGCGGGTGAAAAAGTCATCTTCTGTGGTGCTCAGAAAATAACGCATTCGCTCATCGGCTGTGAGCTTTTTGACCGGTGTTTGAATAATTTTTGAGAGCGCTTCATCTATGGCAGAGAGCATGAACTCGATGAATAGCGTAGATTGCCCTTGTTTGTCGCAAATTCCCAGTACCCGATAGTAGGTTTGCTGTTGTTCTTTGATGATGGTTTCAAACGGCAAGTACTCAAAAATGGGATACTCCTGCATGAGCGCCAGGGTTTGCCAGAGTCTGCCCATTCGCCCGTTTCCATCTATGAAGGGGTGGATGAATTCTATTTCGTAATGAATCACACAGCTCTTGATGAGCATGGGATCATCGTCTTCTTTGAGATAGGCGAACAACTGCTTCATGAGAAAAGGCAGGCGCTCTGCGGGTGGAGCCAGATGGGCAATCTGCGTATCTTTGAAGATACCTACGGCTCCTGTGCGGAATTTTCCGGGCCTTTCTATCAGACCTTCCATCAGGAGTTTGTGGGCATGTAGAAATGAGGAAATCTCATAGGGATTGAGCTTGTGCAACTCTTCATATACTTTAATGGCATTGCTCACTTCCAGAATGTCTTTGGCCGGGCCAATGACGCTCTTGTTGTCTATCATGGCAGTGATTTGTTCTGTGCTGAGGCTGTTTCCTTCGATGGCGAGGGATGCCTGTATGGTTTTAATCTTGTTTTGTCTGCGCAATTGAGGAGAGGGTCTGTTCAGATGTAAAGTTTGGGCTATGCCGATTTTTTCGGAGATAGAGGCTGTAAGCCTTAAGATGTCTGTGCTGATGGTGTAAGGCGGTTTCATCTGATAAAGTCGTTTGATACTATCACTTGATACTATCATTTATAGTGGCAAAGGTAGTTGATTTTTGGGATTTGGGTGGGGTATGGTTCGTGAAGTTTTGAGGCGGGCTCTAACTGATCAGCGCCCACATTTTTCCTATCTTTGCCCCATGAGTTTTTTCAAGAAGTTTTTCAGTAAAGAGAAAAAGGAGGAGCTTGATCAGAGTCTGGAAAAGACCAAAACCTCCTTCTTTGGCAAGCTTTCCCGCGCAGTAGCCGGCAAGGCGACGGTAGATGAAGAAGTGCTCGACGAATTGGAGCAGATATTGATCAGTTCCGATGTGGGATTGGATACCACGGTGAAGATCATTGAACGCATAGAGGCGCGTGTAGCCCGCGACAAATACCTCAACACTTCGGAGTTGAATGGCATTCTCAGAGACGAGATCGTTCAGCTGTTGGCCGAGAACAACAAGGAAGAAGTGGAGGATTTTCTGCCCGCAGATGCTCCGAATCCCTATGTGTTGTTGGTTGTGGGCGTGAATGGGGTGGGGAAGACCACCACCATTGGCAAGCTGGCGTATCAATTGCAAAAGCAGGGCAAGAAAGTTTTGCTGGCTGCGGGCGACACCTTTCGGGCAGCGGCTGTGGACCAGCTCAAAATCTGGGCGGATCGCGTGGACTGTGGCTTTTTCTCCAAAGGCATGGGTGCCGATCCGGCTGCTGTGGCTTACGAGGCCGTTCAACGGGGGAGGAATGAGGGCTATGACGTCATCATCATAGATACGGCCGGGCGCCTGCACACCAAGCTCAACCTCATGCGGGAGCTGAGCAAGATCAAGCGCTCCATCGGCAAGAGCCTGGAGGGTGCTCCTCACGATGTGATGCTGGTGTTGGATGCTACCACAGGCCAAAATGCCATTGAGCAGGCGCGGCAGTTCACCGAGGCTACGGAAGTGAGCATTCTGGCTCTGACCAAGCTTGACGGCACGGCTAAGGGCGGCGTGGCCATAGGTATTTCCGATCAGTTTAAAATACCCATCCGCTATATCGGCGTGGGTGAAGGCATAGAGCAGCTACAAATCTTTGACAAAGTGGCTTTTGTCAATTCCCTTTTTGAATCTCCGGTTGGCAGTTGAGTTTTTTAAGCCCGACCATGCCGGCCACAACTAAATAGAACCATGAGAGAAGTATATATCCTTTCGGCAGTGAGAACGCCCATTGGCAGTTTTGGGGGCGTGTTTTCTTCCCTTTCCGCCACTCATCTTGGCAGTGTGGCCATTCGAGGCGCTTTGGAGCGTGCGGGGCTTTCGGCGGAGCAGGTGGAGGAAGTTTTTATGGGCAATGTGGTTTCGGCCAATTTGGGCCAGGCGCCCGCCCGCCAGGCAGCGTTGGGTGCGGGTGTGCCCAATACCGTCCCTTGTACCACTGTCAATAAAGTATGTTCATCGGGTATGAAATCCATCATGCTGGCAGCTCAAGCCATCCAGTTGGGCATGGCCGAGATCACAGTAGCCGGAGGTATGGAGAGCATGAGCAACATCCCCTACTACCTGCCCAAGGCCCGCTGGGGGTATAAGTACGGCGGTGGCAAAGTGGTAGATGGCCTCGAGCGCGATGGCCTGACTGATGCCTATGACAACTGCGCCATGGGCGTTTGTGCCGACCAGACAGCCGCAAAGTACGAGGTCTCCCGCGAAGAGCAGGATGAATTTGCCATCATGTCGTACAAGCGCTCTGCCGAAGCTACGCAGCAGGGCTGGTTCAAAAATGAGATCGTGCCGGTCTCCGTCCCACAGCGCAAAGGCGAGCCTCTCGTGGTGGATGAAGACGAGGAGTATAAGCGCGTGAAGTTTGAGAAAATCCCCGCTTTGCGTCCCGTTTTTAGCAAAGGCGGTACCGTTACCGCTGCCAATGCCTCGACCATCAATGACGGGGCGGCGGCTCTGATTTTGATCAGCAAAGAAAAAGCCGAAGAACTGGGCCTCAAGCCGGTAGCCCGCCTCGTCTCTTATGCCGATGCAGCTCATGAACCCCGCTGGTTTACCACGGCTCCTCCAACGGCTGCGGAACGGGCTTTGCAGCGAGCAAATCTGAAAGTTGAGGATGTAGATTACTTTGAAGTCAACGAGGCCTTTGCCGTAGTGTCTATGGTCTTTGCCAAAGAAATGGGCATCTCTTACGACAAGATGAACGTCTTTGGCGGAGCCGTTTCCCTGGGGCATCCCCTCGGCGCTTCGGGCGCACGCATCGTTACCACCCTCAACAACGTTTTGCACCAAAAGGGCGGGCGCTATGGCCTGGCTGCTATTTGCAATGGCGGGGGAGGTGCTTCTGCCATGATCATCGAACGAGTCTGAGCATGATTTTATCGGATAAAGAAATTCTTAAGCACCTCGCTTCCGGTGATATCGTCATTGAGCCTTTTCGCCCCGATTGCCTCGGGACGAATTCCTATGACGTGCATCTCGGTAAATATCTCGCTACTTATAAGGATGAGGTCTTGGATGCCCGCCGACACAACGAAATTGAGCATTTCGAAATTCCCGAAGAGGGCTTTGTGCTGCAGCCCGGGCGTCTCTATCTCGGTGTAACGGAAGAATACACCGAAACCCACAACTGCGTCCCCTTTCTCGAAGGCAAATCCAGTGTGGGGCGTCTCGGCATAGACATCCACGCCACGGCGGGCAAGGGCGATGTGGGCTTTTGCAATACCTGGACGCTGGAAATCTCTGTTACCCAGCCCGTGCGCATCTATGCCGGAATGCCCATCGGACAGCTCATCTATTTTACCGTGGAGGGGGAAATTGAAAATTATTACCACAGCAAAGTGGGGGCGAAATATGCGCAACGCAGCACTCGCCCGGTCGAAAGCATGATGTGGAAAAATAAATTTTGATGCCTGCCTCAGCTCCCGACAAGCGACTGAACATCAAAATCATCTCTGCCGGCGCCGGCAGCGGCAAGACCTATCGCCTGACGGAAGAGATGGTAGCGCTTTTGGAAAAAGGCCTGAGGCCCGAAGGCATCATAGCGACCACTTTCACCAACCTGGCCGCTACCGAATTGCGCGAACGCGTCTCCGAGCGCCTGTTGGAGAAGGGCTTGCGCGAGGCAGCCTCCCGCCTGCCCAATGCGCTCATAGGCACGGTGCATAGCTTGGGTGTAAAGCTGCTCAATCGCTTTGCCTACGAGGCCGGTGTACCTCCCGAGGTGAACATCATGGCCGATGAAGACCGCCAGTACTTTTTTAACCAGGCGCTCGCTACTGTTTTAGACCCCGACCGCACAGATAAAATGGATAGCCTGGCCGAACGCCTCAGCCAGACAGACCCCCTGCAGGGACATCCTTTCTGGCGCAGCACGCTCAAAGACCTCTGTGACCTGGCCCGCGTAAACAAATTGGGCCCGGAAGAGCTCGCCCTCAGCAAAGAGCAATCCATAGAAGAACTCCTGTCCTTTCTCGGCACGCCCGACGAACAAAGCCCCGAAGCCTGGAATGAAGAACTGAAAGTCAGAATAGAAGAAACCATCCAAAGACTTCGAAACAACGAGGACGAAACCCTAACGACCAAAAAAGCCATAGACGAGCTTTTGTCCTTTCAGACTGCCCTGCGCATCCACGGCAGCCTCTCCTGGAACCAATGGGCCAAGCTCTCCAAACTCAAAACGGCAAAAAAGAGCGAGTTTGAGGTCATGGATTTGATTGCCTTTGCCGAAAGGCATTACCGCAACCGCCAATTGCACGAGGAAATCAGAGAATTCATCTCCCTGATGTTTGAGCTCGCTGCCGATGCCCTGCGGGAATACGAGCAGTTTAAAAAAATGCGGGGCCTGATTGATTACAACGACATGGAGGCGCTGGTATATGAACTGTTGAACAATCAGGGCGTGGCTTCCACCCTGCAAGAAGAGTTGGATTTATTGATGGTGGATGAGTTTCAGGATACCAGTCCGATACAGCTCGCCATCTTTTTAAAGTTGTCGCGATTTGCAAAGCATGTGATCTGGGTGGGTGACCCAAAACAATCTATATACGGGTTTAGGGGTGCGGAGCCTGAATTGATGCAAAGTCTTTTGGAGCAGAGCGGTGGTTTGAAGCCCGAAAACATTTTGAGGTATTCCTGGCGTTCGAGGGAAGAGATCGTGTGGGTTGTAAATGCTCATTTTACCAGGGCTTTTCCGTATTTGCCTCCCGAGCAGATTTGTTTGAGTCCGAAGCGCTGTCGGAAGGCTTCTTCGGACAGCCTGAATGAAGAAGATGAGCCTGCCGCCATGCAATCTGCCATTCAGCATTGGCATTTCATCATGGATGCGGAGAAGCCCAAGCCCGGCTCGGCCGAGTGGTTTGACCGGGCCCTGGCACAGCAGTTGAAGGCCTGGTTGGAGACGGAGCCCCTGGTTTTGCCGAAAGGCATGAAAAAGGACTATCGCCCCATTAAACCTGCCGAAGTGGCTGTTCTTTGCCGGAGCAATAAGCGTTGTCTCAGCCTTGTGGAAGCCTTGCATGAAGTCGGATTGAAAGGCGCTGTTTACAGGGCGGGTTTGTTGAGTACCAGGGAGGTGCAGTTGTTGCTGGCTTGTATAAAATATCTGCTCAACAAAAGGGATGCATTGTCTGTTGCCGAAATTCTGTTTTTGGCATCTCATACTCCTCTCGAGGAGATTGTGGACAGTCGTCTGCGCTTTCTCTATGGCGAAGGGGAGGAGCAGAATTGGGCGGCGGAAAATTCGTACATTCAAATTTTAGACGGGCTGCGTCCGGAGATTACGGAGCTTTCTTCTTCGGAGCTTTTGCAATTGTTGCAGGACAGGCTGGACTTGCGGAGGGTCGTTGTTTCCTGGGGGGATGCAGAGCAGCGTTTGGCCAATCTCGAGATGCTGATGAAATTTGCCCTGGATTACGAGGAACGTTGCACGCGTCTGCACACGGCAGCCTCTGTCGGAGGATGGCTGTTGTGGCTTAATGTGCAGGCGCGGAACGGCTGGGACTGGCAGGGCATGTCGCAGGATGAAAATGCCGTTAAGGTGTTGACCTATCACAAAAGCAAGGGATTGGAGTTTTCGGCTGTGATATGTTATGATCTGGAGAGCGGCTTGCGCAATGACGGGCTGTGGAAAGTACAGGTGGTCGCGCCTGAAGGAGAGCTGGATCCCGGGGATATCCTTTCCGGCCGCCGGTTGCGCTATTGGGTGAATCCCTATGGGCGCCAGCTCGGGAAAACTGTTTTGGAGCAAAATTTGAAGGAAAGCGCTGTTTGGGCACAGGAACAACAGCGCAGCCTGCGCGAAATGACCCGCCTGCTTTACGTGGGCATGACGCGAGCACGGGATTATCTGATCTTCCCCACCCGTTACAAAAGACAGGCCGTCTGGCTGGACCTGACGTTTAACCAAAAAGAGGATGGCCCGCCCGTTTTAGACCCGGATGTGTCGGAGACGCCCTGGTATGTAGGCGATGAGGTGATTTTGAAGAGGAATGTGTTGGTGGCGGTTCCGGTGTTTAGTGTTTAGTGTTTAGCGTAGTTGGGCGGACTTTAGTCCGCCAATAAGTACCGCGTGCTTCAGCACGCGTATTTTGCTGCGTGCTGAAGCGCGCACATCATACCATCAATTTCATTTCATCCACATTGCTTCGCAATTTAAAAGATGCATGCAGGCGGATGCGCTCTCCGGCTTTTACTTTTCTTTCGTTTTGCAGGGGCACGATGGTTTGGGGCATGAGGCTGTCGGTAGAGTAGAAGGTGATGCCCGGGCTGAGCTGTACGAGGCTGCTCAGTCGCGCGCAGTTGAGCGTCCCGCTGAGCAATATGGGGATTTCTATGCTTTGGGTGATTTCTTCCGGGTTTTGCATGGAAAAATCATATTTGTTGAATACATGTGATGCAGTCATGATGCGCGGCGCTGTAATGCCGGTGAACTGTGTGATGGAGGCTTTGCATTCGACTTCCAGGGCTCCGAAATCGTAATGTCCAAGCTCGATGAGGTTGGTGATGCTCATGGGTGTTCTTTGGCCGTCTTTTTTCAGGATGTGCTTCAGGGCGTGGTTCATGACGGGCACCTGGGGTTCATTGATGCACCAAATGGACATCATTTCTACAAGCAGATTGTCGGCTTTTTGGGGAGGGCGGAAGTTCAGGGCGTCTTCATGTATGAGTTCGATTTTGTTTTTCAGTCCGGCTCGTTCGATGTTTTCGCGGGCAAATTCGAGTATGGCGGGGTCTTTTTCAACGGCATAGACTTTTTTGCAGCGGCGGGCGGCGTAGATGCTGAAGATGCCCGTTCCTGCGCCCAGCTCGCAGTGTATATAGTGTGGTTTTAATGTTTCATGTAGAGCTGCACAGATGCGTCCCGTGCGCTCGGCATCCCGGATCATTTCCAGGTGATAGGGCAGGCCAAATTGTCCCACCGCATTTTCATAGGCGGGTGTGTGGTGTTGCAGACGTCCCTTGTTCATGTTTTGTTGAGTTTAACCCCATTGTTGGGCGGGCTTCAGCCCGCCAATAAGTACCGCGTGCTTCAGCGCGCGCCAAGTTGGGTGGACTTTAGTCCGCCAATAAGTACCGC
>JALVES010000318.1 GCA_027030635.1 Saprospiraceae bacterium
AAGAACGCATCCAGGCCGCCCAACGCGCCCAAAAAGAGTATCAGCGCGCCCTCCACCTCTTCCCCCCCAAAGAAAGCCAATGGACAGCCCGCGTCATCACCATCTCCGCCCTCTATCGCAAGGGCATCGAAAAAGTCCGCCAAATCACCGAAGCCTGGCAAAAACAAATGCAAAGCTCCGGCTTCCTCGCCCAAAACAGACAGCGCCAGGCCATCCACTGGCTGCACGAACGCATAGACCTCGCCCTGCGCGAACGCTTCTGTCAACATCCCCACATGAAAGCCGAACTCCAAAAAACCGAGCAAAAAGTAGCCCAAGGTACCTGGTCCTCCCTCAAAGGAGCCGAGCATCTGCTGCAACTCCTGTTTGAAAAACCCTAACTTTGTCTCCATGAAAAAACATGCTGAGCTCACACGCCCCCAAGGCGGCCATTTTGCCCGTTGGGAATGGGCCGTCACAGGCACGCCCTGCTCCGAAATTAAGCATTTGGCGAAAGCCCTCATCGAAAAACTCTCCGGCGAACTCGCCTGTGCCTACATAGACGCCGACCACCGCGCCACGCCCCTGAGCGAAACGCCCCTCGCCTCCGGAGCCCGTGCGGCCTACACCGACAAAATTGCTTACGACCAGTGGGCTTTCGCCAAAGCCAAAGAAGGGGCCGAACCCGACTACAAAAGCCTGCGCTTCCGTCAAATGCTCTCGGGCTGCGACCTGGCCATCGTCAACGGCAACCACTTCCGCGCACAGCGCCAGCTCGTCGTCATAGACTCCCGCAAACGCGATTCCCTGCAACGCAAACTCGACCGCCTCACGGCCGTGGATGCCCTGCTCTTTGCAGAAGGTGAAAGCGACATCCCCGACTACCTGCGCCAACACCTGCCCCATGCCGACAGCCTGCCGCGCTTCTCCCTGCAGGATGCCGAAGGCATAGCAACCCTGCTGCGCTCCAAAATCGAGCTACCCCCCGTCTATGGACTGCTGCTCGCAGGTGGCCGCAGCCGCCGCATGGGACGCGACAAAAGCCTGCTCAACTACCACGGCAAACCCCAACGCGAATACCAATACGAACTCCTGGAAAAAGTGCTCGGCACCGGCAAAGTCTTCCTCTCCTGCCGCCCCGAACAAACCTCCGAAATGCCGCAAGGCATGCAACTGCTGCCCGACAGCTTTCTGGAGTTGGGCCCCTATGGCGCCATTTTATCTGCCTTTCGGCAAAATCCAAACGCCGCCTGGCTGGTCATGGCCATAGACCTGCCCCTGGCCGGTGAAGAAGCGCTGCACTACCTGCTCCAACACCGCCGCCCGGGTAAGGCAGCCACGGCCTTCCGCTCTCCCCTGCCGCCCCACTTCCCCGACCCCCTGCTCACCATCTGGGAACCCAAAGCCTATCCCGATTTGCTCAAATACCTCGCCCTGGGCTACTCCTGCCCGCGCAAAGTGCTCATCAACACAGAAACGGCCCTGCTCGATGCCCCCAATCCGCAATGGCTGAAAAACGTAAACACACCCGAAGAAATGGATGGCCTGATCTGAAAAGCCCCTCAGGGATGGGCCGATACCCAGACTTCGCCGTCTTCATAAACCTCTTTTTTCCAAATGGGCACGGTCTCCTTCAGCCTGTCAATGGCATAACGACAGGCCTTAAATGCCGCATCCCTGTGAGCCGCCGCCGCCGCAATGATCACGGGCAACTCGCCGGGCTCCAAAACGCCCAGAGCATGGTGCATGCAAATGGCGTTAAGCCCAAAGCGCTCCACTGCCTCGTCGGCAATCTTCGCCATCTCCAAACGCGCCATAGGCTCATAAGCCTCAAACTCCAAACGCAATACCCGACGCCCCCGCGTCTCATCGCGCACACTCCCCACAAAAATGGCTACACCGCCGGAAGCAACAGAAGAAACCTCTGCCAGGCAGGTCTCTACGGAAAGAGGAGAGTTGGTGAGGAGGATGGTTTTCATCTGTTGTCTGTTGTCTGTTGTCGGTTGTCTGTTGTCGGGATGGGTGGTTGTTGACTGTATTGTTTGTTTAATGTTTACAGTTTACAGTGTACAGTTTACAGTTGATTCAATTTTTAACTCGCCAACAAAAAAACACTAAACACTAAACGCTAAACGCCAAACAATCAAAAACCCAACCAAACAACAAACCAACTATAAACTATAAACTGTAAACTGTAAACTATAAACTGTAAACTCCAACTCACAAATCACCCTCCACTCACCGGCGGAATAATCGCCACCTCATCGCCTTCGCGAACAGGCAGGCCATCATCCGCATAATTGTTGTTGACGGCGATCATCCAAGAGCGGAGGTTTTCCAGCTCGGGGAAGTTTTGCTTCAGGGCTGCCCGCAGCTCGGCTACGGTGGCGCCGGCTGGCAGGGAAATGGTT
>JALVES010000319.1 GCA_027030635.1 Saprospiraceae bacterium
ACCCATCCCGCGAACGCTGCAGTTTTCGCTCATGGCTGCCCGCGATTTGTCGGTGCTGCGCACGGCGCCGCCCAACCGGCAGCCCATTCATACAGAGGTGAGGGTTTTTAATCAGGAACTCATCCGCGAGGCCGTGGAGTACGAGGTGGATCGGGGCGGACAGGTGTTTTTCGTACACAACCGCGTGAAAAACCTGCCGGAGATAACAGCTATGTTGCAGCGGATTTGCCCGGAGGTGCGCGTGGCCATGGCGCATGGTCAGATGGACAGCAAGACGCTGGAGCGTACCATGCTCGATTTCATTGCGGGCGAGTACGACGTGCTGGTTTCGACCAACATTATTGAGACGGGCCTGGACATACCCAATGCCAACACCATCATCATCAACAACGCTCATCAGTTTGGCCTGAGCGACCTGCATCAGTTGCGCGGGCGGGTGGGGCGCTCCAATCGGAGGGCTTTTTGTTATCTGTTTTGCCCGCCTGTGTCCACGCTTACGCCCGAGGCCCGCAAGCGCCTGAAAATCATCGAAGAATTTAGCGAGCTGGGCAGCGGGCTCAACATCGCCATGCGCGATCTCGATATACGCGGGGCCGGAAATATGCTGGGCGCCGAGCAAAGCGGATTTATCGCCGACATCGGCTATGAGACCTATCAAAAAATCCTCGAGGAGGCCATACGAGAGTTGAAGGAAAAGGAATTTAAAGAGCTCTTCAGGGAGGAGTTGGAGAAAAAACAGCAATACGTCCGGGATGTGCAAATTGAGACCGATGCCGAAATGCACATTCCCGACGATTATGTGGAGTCCATCAACGAGCGCCTTTCCCTGTACAAGGAGCTGAATGAGCTGGAAGACGAAGAGGGCATCAAGGCCTTTACCGAAAAGCTCAAAGACCGTTTCGGGCCGGTGCCTGCTCCGGTCTTTCAGCTCTTTTACGCTTTGCGCCTGCGTTGGATGGCCCGCAAGATGGGCTTCGAGCGCATCAGTTTGCAAAATGGCAAGCTGATTTGCTTTTTCATCTCAGATGCCCAATCGCCTTATTACGAAAGCGCCTTTTTCAAGAAATTCTTTGACTTCCTCGCCAGAGAAGGCTTCCGCCATCAACTGCGCCTCAAGCAAACTTCCAAAAACTTCATGCTCATCCGCGATGCTGTGGACGGCTTGGCTAAGGCTGTGCAGTTGTTGGAGAGGGTGTATGGGGAGGTGGTGTAGGTTTATTGTCTGACTGTACATTCAAAACTAATGCCGACTTCTCTTATGAAGGTGAAATCATCAATACAGCGTACATTCATGTTGGCGCAAACATCAGGTATTTTTATTTTTCTTGGATTTTTACTGGCTGAGGCTTGTTCCTTTGTTACTACAGTAGCGCCCTCTGACATGGCATGAGCAATGACCCAGGGGTCTGCGATAGAGCGATGTTTGTAGTTGTTTACTAAGTACTGGTGATCAGGGGATGTGCTAAATATTTTCCTCAAATTTTGTTGAACCTTTTCGTCAGTAGCCTTTGTAATGCGCTTTCTTGATTTTATCCAATCCTTGAGGTCGTCATCTATTTTAAATATCTCTTTTTGAACTTCCTGTGTGATAAAAAGGGTTCCTGTTTGAGCTAATTTATCAATAACGTCCCAATATGAGGAGCAAAAATCAGGGGCATAGTATTTGCGCCAGCCCTCAATGAAGAAATTGGCATCCAGGCAGTAAATGGGTTTATGTGTTTCCATAGAGATATTCTTCCAATTTGTTAAATTTGCTTGTTTTGATTCCAAGCAGATTGAACAGTTCTATGCCATTTATTTTTCCGCTTTTGTAATAGGCATAAGCATGGCTGGTAAATGCTTTGCTGTTTCTTCGAATTACACTGCGGTAATAATTTCCTCCACCGGCTTTTTTATGTTTGGTTGATTTTAAATAGTTTTGATATTCAAGTGCTAATTGATTTCTGTATTTTTGAAAGAGGGTGTCTGTTATCAATTTCAAATTCAATGCCCTGATGAGCATGGCAAGAGTGCTTACATGGAACTCTTGGGCAATCTCTTTTATGAATTGAAGAGTGCTTTTTTGATTGGTCCATGCTGTTTTTATTAAGGCTTCCGGCATTAAGGCTTCTGCGGCGGTCCGATTACAGAGGATTTCTACAGGGTCGTATTTTTTTATTGCTTCTTTATTGCGAAAGTCTATCAGGTCAAATGCCGATACACCGCTGGCGTCAATCCACAGGTGGGCCAATTCATGGACTAATGTAAATAACTGGGCGTTTTTACTATCGGCGCTGTTTACGAAAATGAAAGGGGCATATTTGTCGGTAATAGCAAATCCTTTTACTTCTTCTACATCAATTTTTAAATGGCTGTGCAGGCTGGCAGCAAGGGATACGAAGATTTGCTTTTGCTCTGCTTTTTCTATCCAGTATTTACGGGCATCTGTTCCTTTTGAGAGGCGGGGAGCTATATCTAAGGTGTGTTTTATGTCTTTTGCAATAGTTTTGGGATGGGTGTTTATGTTAAACTTGCCGATAAATTCTAAGGGTTGATCGCCTTCTTTGCGAAGCAACTCGCTTAACCATGCTTGTTTTGCCTGTATATCCCGAATGTGAAAAGTTAGTGCTGTGCTGTACGCATCGTTTTGATTTTTCTTTCGAAAATCGCGTAGCGTTTCAAAATCCGATGGAGGTGTCGGCAGGAAGAAAACGGCAATTGGTCTTCGGTAATAGGTGGAGAGCTTTTCTAATTGCCTCATGGTTGGAGCATCTTTGCCCATTTCCCAAGCCTTAATTCTTTCTTCTTTCACTCTCATCTTGGCCGCTATGGACTCTGTGGACATTCTTGCAGTTTCCCGGGCCCACCTTAATACATCGGGAGTGATGAGGGCTTTCATAGGCATTGGAGTGAAGAAGTGTTTGAGTCAGGCGCTGAGGCTGTTTTATCTTTAGCAAAGATAGACATTTTTGTGAACATTTGCTCACCCCTGAAAAGAAAAGCATTC
This sequence comes from Saprospiraceae bacterium, assembly GCA_027030635.1. Lineage (GTDB taxonomy): Bacteria > Bacteroidota > Bacteroidia > Chitinophagales > Saprospiraceae > WGBN01. The sequence continues at coordinate 2,987 of JALVES010000319.1, forward strand.
TTTTTGAGTTAGTTTCTCACTTACACTTCCCCTTATCCTTATTCACCACATCTGTTTTCAGGAAGTCGTTTTTGAGTACGGGCTTCCATTCGAACTCGGGCAGGGTTTTTACGGTGAAGTTGTCTTTGGGGTTGCTGTTCAGAAGTTTTTGGGCGAAGGCATTTTCCAATTCTTTGAGTTCATCTAATTGGCAGGGGGGCAGTTCGCCTTTGATGGCTTTGGCGCCGAGTTCATCAATTTGGCTTGGTTTTACGCCTTTGTTCATGCTTACGGCTACGGCTTTGCCGTTGTCTTTGCGTTGAATGATGTAGAAGGCCCCCTGCAGCTCGTTGTCCACATAAAAGGTGTTGAATTGGTAGCGGCCACCGCTTACATATACGGCCACGTCGGTCAGGCAGGGTGAGCTTTTGCTGACGATGCGGGTATTGGTTCTGTCCACGGGGCCGTCGGGATAGAGGACTTTGAGGCCTTCACGGATGCCGAGAAAACCCACGACCAGACCGTCACAGAGGTGACCGTGAAACTTCTCAATATCCTCGAGCGTGAGTTGGTGTTTCAGGCCGAGGCGGCCTTTGGAGAAATCGGTATCCACCACCTCTATGGCCGGCCTGATAGATTCGGTGGCGTTTTTGGCAGAGGTGTCTGCCTGTTGCATACAGGCAAAGAGCGAGAGCAGGGATGTTAGGAGGAAGAACTGTTTCATAAGATAAAATTAAAGAGGTATCCGGAAAAAATAATGCAGAGGGTTACCACACCGAAGAAAATTCCGATGAGTTTTAAGGTCATGACTTTTTTCAGCAGCATGGCTTCGGGCAGGGAGAGACCCACAACGCCCATCATGAAGGCGATGGCCGTGCCGAGGGGTACGCCCTTAGCGACCAAAACCTGAACGACCGGCAAAATGCCTGCGGCATTGGAGTACATGGGCACGGCCAGTATGGTTGCTACCGGTACGGCAAAGGGATTGTCTTTGCTGAGGTAGCGCTCAAAAAAGCCATCGGGTACGTAACCGTGCATCAGTCCGCCTATGGCGATGCCGACCAAGACGTAGGGCGTTACGCCTTTGAGGATGTCTAACACTTCGCGCCAGATCACGGGCAGGCGTTTGCCGAAAGGCTGTTTTTCCAAAAGGAAGGCTTCCTGCTCTCTCTGTGCATTGGCCAACACTTCTTTGACCCAGGGAGTGAGGTGGCGTTCCAATTTTAAGCGCTGTAAAATGCTGCCCGAAATCGTCCCCAGCAAGACGCCACTGAGGACATAAATGAGCGTGGTCTTCAAACCAAACAAACCGAGAAAGAGCCCTATGGCCACTTCGTTGACCAAAGGAGATGTTACCAAAAAAGCAAAAGTTACGCCCAGCGGAATGCCCCCTTTGACGAAGCCTATGAACAAAGGCACCGAAGAGCAGGAGCAAAAAGGCGTAACTACGCCAAAAAGGCTGGCCATGAGGTATTCCAGGCCGTATAACTTGTTGCGGGACAAATAGTTGCGCACTTTGTCTATGGGGAAATAGCTGTTTACAATGCCCATCGCAAAGACGACCACAAACAGCAACAAGAGGATTTTTACGGAATCGTAAAAAAAGAAATTCAAGGCTTTCGCCAAATGCATCTCCGGATTGAGGTGAAAGACGTCAAAGACCAGCCAGTCGGCCATTCGTTGTATCCAGCTAAACATGGTGTGACTTTTTCTAAGAAAGAGGGCGCCGAAGCGCCCAAAGCCTTCTCTATGCTTTCAACATTTCCAACAATTCACTTTTGGCGGGGATGCGGCCTTTGAGTTTGACCTGTTCGTCCACTACGAGGGCAGGCGTGGTCATGACGTTGTACTTCATGATGTCTGCAATCTCCTCTACCTTTTCGATTTTGGCGTCTAATTGATTTTCGCTGACAACCTCTTCTACGAGGGCGGTGAGTTGTTGACATTTCGGGCAGCCTGTGCCCAAAACTTTGATGAGTCTGCTCATTGCTTTACAGTTTTGTTTATCGCCAATGGGCGATTGGTTGAGTGAAAAAAATGGTTTCGTCCTTACTTGGCAAAAAAATTGGCGAAGAGTTTTTTGGCTTCTTCCCAGTTTTTCTGATTGATGCAGTACTTGATTTTGGGCGGCTTTAGCTCACCCTGGATCAGTCCGGCTTTTTTGAGTTCGTTGAGATGCTGGGACACGGTGGATTGGGCGAGGGGCAGTACATCTACCAAGTCTCCCGTGAAGCAGCAGGACTGGCCTTCAAGCAGTTTGAGAATCTCGATGCGCGTGGGATGTGCGAGGGCTTTGGCAAAGGCTGAAAGGCGCTTTGTTTGCTCGTCGTATTCGATATGTTCCAGCGTTCTTTTCATTTCTAATCGCAAATGTACGATGGGTTTTTCAAATGAACAAAAAAGAGGACAGAAAGTTTGGTGTCCTAAGACATGGCTTTTGTTTTTACAGACGCCAAAGCTGTCCTTTTTGTTACTACACATGAGCGTACAAATTATTGCACCAAAAAGCGCTTACTCACTACGCCTTCATCCGTTCTGATTTGTATGAGATAGATGCCTTTCGGCAAATGTTGCAAATTTATGGGCAGCGTGGTGTGCCTGCCGGAGAAGGGGGCCTGCAGCAGTTCCTGTCCCGATAAATTGAAGAGGCTCAGGCGACCGTTCCGGACTTCTTTGCGGGTAGAGATCGTGAGTGTTTCTGAAGCGGGATTGGGCGCTATGGAAATCAGCTCTTGCGAGGGCGAGGCTTCTTGTGTTGCCACACCTACGGGCATACCGCCTATGAACAGGTGTATTTCAGATAAGGGCGGTTGAGGCAAATAGTAATTGAGCGGGTCTCCGCCTAATCTCAGTAGAATTTCCTCGGCTTCTTCCTCCAGACCATCGTCAACGGCAGAGAGGGTGAAGTACAAGTCTGTGCTGTCGGGAGGCAGGATTTGCACGCCCGGGTGGTAGTCGTAGTCTAAGCGGTTTTCTGCCGTGCCGAGGAAGTCAAAAAATACGGGCAGGGGGTGGTCGTAGTAATTGGCGCTGCGGTTGATGTGGAAAGAGACCGTGGTGTCGCTGCCCTGTTCGTAGGCGATGGAGTCGTTATTTTGCCAGAGCTCAATATGGGAGAGGGGAATGTAGGTGTAACTTTCCACATCTAAGTCCACATTTTGTTGAGGGCCTTCGATATGGTAGGTGGCATTGCCGTTAGAGGCATTTTTGACGATGAAATTTCCATGAACGTTTTCAACTCCGCTGGCATTTCCCCAGTGGCTGATGTTGAGGAAGTCGCGGTTGAAATCCAGGTCGTCAATGAGGATGTTTGTAAACTGGAGATTCCCTACGGGCTCGCCTGAATAGTCATAGGGCGATTGGATGAACACGGGCATATCGTATGGCCCTCCGTCAGTACCCGTATTTCGGATGACTATGTTTTTGAAGGTGAGAGAGACGGAAGCCCTTTTGTCAGAAAAAATGGCATTGCCGGGCTGGTTTTCGATGAGGCAGTTTTCGAAATACAGGTAGCCTGTGGGCGCGCTTGAAGCATTGACATCTATGACGATCCCTTCGTGCTGATTGGATGCGATGTAGCAGTCGGAAACTTTGATGTTTACGGGTTCGGAGGAGTCGTCTAAATTCCAAAGTGAGCACAGCAGGCCCCCGCCTTCGTTGCCGCTTATGCGGCAGGATTGAATGCGTATGTTGTCGAGCTGGTCATAAGTATTATCGGGCTCAAGGTCTATGCCGAAGGCCGGGGGAGTGCCGGAGGTGTTGGTGATTTCGCAGTGTTCGATGAGGACGTTCTTTGCAGAGGTGATGCTGATGCCCTGGCGGTAGTTGTCATCTATTTTGCAGTTTTTGATATGGATGTCCTCAGAGGGCACTGCCTGCTGCCACAGGCCGCTGATCTCTATGCCGTCGCCGCCGCTTGAGACGAGTTCGAGGCCGAAGATTTTGACATTTCGGCAGCCTCTGAGAGCGATGGTGTGCCGCCATTCGCTGCCGTCGTTGAGGGCGATGTATTCTTCTTTGTTCATTTGCAGGCGGGCGCCGTAGCCGATGAGCGTTACATGCTGGCAGTTGAAGAAAGTGAGGAGTCCTCTGTAGAGCATGTCGTCGTAAGCACCTTCCAATGCACGCAGAACTACGCCGGCTTCAAAAATAATGACTTTGTCGTTTACATTTTCCTCAAAGATCAATGGCCCTGATATCCAATCGCCGTCTTGGAGGTCCACGATGAGCGTGTCTGCTTCAAAGGTAAAAGCGTCATATAGCGCTTGGGTGTCGTCTTGTCCGTTCCACCCAAAAGAAGAAGCGAGTATGGAGGATGCCTGTGTTTTCAGTGCAAACAAGGATAAAAGTACGAGAGTGAATAGTTTTGTTTTCATGATGTGTGTTTTTTACAAATATACTTAAAAAAAAACAGTTTGAGCGGTGCAAACACCGCTCAAACTGCCACAATTGTAATGCAGGCGTCATATTTCATTTGGCGAAAGCCAAAGAAAAGAGAGCCGCCGTATGCTTTACAGCAGATACAATACACTGAGGAGGCCTACTCCACCCAGCACAATGGCATAGGGGAAAGCCATTTTTACCATTTTTCCATACGACAGGTGGATGAGAGGCGCGAGTGAGGAAGTAAGCAGGAACAGAAAGGCTGCCTGGCCGTTGGGTGTGGCAACGCTTGGCAGGTTGGTGCCTGTATTGATGGCGATGGCCAGCTTTTCGTATTGCAGGCGTGTCAGCTCGCCGGCTTCAAAGGCTGCCTGCACCTCGTTGATATAGACTGTGGCTACAAATACGTTGTCGCTGATGGCGGACAAAATGCCGTTGGCGATATAAAACATGGCCGGCTGCATGGAGGGGTCCATGCTCAGGGCCAGGTCAATGACCGGCTTGAAGAGGTGCTGGTCGTGAATCATGGCTACGATGACGAAAAATACGACCAACAAGCCGGTAAAGGGCAGTGCTTCTTCAAAGGCAGGGCCTATTTGGTGCTCATCGGTTATGCCCATGAAAGCTGTCTGAAAGACAATTAGCGCCAAACCAATGAACCCTACCGGAGCCAGATGCAGGCCCAGGCCGATGACGAGCAGGACCATGGCTATGGCCTGGACGATCAACGCCTGTTTTTCTTTCTGTGTGCGCTTGGCGTCTTCTATCGCGGTGTAGTTTTCAATGATGGTGCGAGCCACTTCCGGGAGCTTTGCACCAAAGCCGAACCACTTCGTTTTTTCAAGCAGAACGGTCGTCAGCAAGCCGGCGAAAAAAACGGGAATGGTGATGTTCTTCATTTGCATGAAAAACTCTGTAAAGTGCCATCCCATTTTATCGCCTATTAGTAGGTTTTGCGGCTCGCCCACCAGGGTCATTACGCCTCCGAGGGCAGTTCCCACGACGCCGTGCATGATCAGGCTCCTCAGGAAGCTGCGAAACTGCTCAAGGGTTTCGCCGCTTAGCTGCTTGCGGTCTAAGCGCCCGTCTTTGTCGAGGTCTAAATCGCTGGAGTGTATTTTGTGATAGACTCCGTAGAAGCCAACGCCTACGCTGATTAAAACCGCAGTAACGGTCAGCGCGTCTAAAAAAGCAGAAAGGGCGGCAGAGAGGGTGACGAAGAGCAGTGAGAGCGCCAGCTTTGATCTTACTTTTGTAAAAACCTTGCTGAAGATGAACATCAACAGTGGCTTCATAAAGTAAATGGCTGCCACCATGAACATCAATAGCAAAATGACCTCTAAGTTTTGCTCTACCTCGTGATAAGTGCTCTTGGCTGTTGTGAGCTTGAGGAACAAAGCCTGGATGGCGAGCAGCCCGCCTGTAACGAGCGGATAGCACTTCAGGGCCATAGCCAGGGTGAAAATAAACTCTCCGATGAAAATCCAGGCAGTAATGACCGGCCCGAGCAGAAAGTAAGACAGTACGTTAAAAATCAGGAAGCCAATGATGGTGTACTTATACCACAGGGGGCTGTTTCCCAGAAAATTCTTGAGCATGGTTAGGAGTTTGAGTTGGGAGTTTGTCTAATTGGAGTGTTGCGCCTTCTTGCTTAAGTCGGGATTAAAGACCAGGGCGAACTGCAGGTACCACTTGCCAAAGGTGTTGACTTGCTGGTGGAGCAGCCCCACCTGGATGTTGCTTGTTCGGTTGAGCTGATACCCCAAAGCTCCATAGAGTCTGTTTCTGTCAAAGAAATCCCATTCACCATT
>JALVES010000320.1 GCA_027030635.1 Saprospiraceae bacterium
GCGGTGAGGATGAGGTTTTCGATGAGCTCGCGGGGCACGGGCTTGTCTGAGAAACTTCTCAGGCTGCGGCGGCGCGACATGAATTTGAGGTATTCGCGGCTGCGAGCTAAACTTTCGGCCGGATTGAAGCTTTGGCCGCGGTAAGGGATGGTGGCATGTGTTTTCATAAGAGGAAAATGAGGAGGGGCTGCTTTCCGGCAGCCCCTCGTTGAAGTTGTTTATTCGGGCGCTGCCCGTATGACGGTCTTTTCCTGTATCCAGCAACCTATGCTGTAGCTGTCTCCCACCTTGAGGCCCCGTTGGAAGATGTCTTCTATGGAGGGCATGTATTGGGAGTATTTTTTGATGTACTTATTGGCCTTGCCGGCTGCGGAGGGATCTACGGCCTTGGCTTTTTTCCATTGGTCTATGGCGGCCCATGTAACCACCTGGCTGTCCCAGCCGCGACCCGGGCCGCAGAGGGGGCCGCTGGAGGCGTAGAGCTGGCCGATGAGCAAATAGGGCTCTCCCCAGTTGGGCCGGTACTTCAGGGCGAGGCGTGCAAATTGGCGCGCGCGGGGGAAGTTGCGCAGATGTGCGTAATAGACCTTGGCCATGGTGAGATAGATCTTGGCCTTTGCCTCGGGGTCGTCTTCCTCATCGGCAGCCTGCTGGAAGAGGTCGAGGGCATCGTGGTAGCGGCCCTCGCGCAGTGCTTTATAGGCTAGTTGAAGAAGCGACTTCGTCTCCACGCATTTGGTATTGCCTGCATTGAGCACTTCTTTGACTTCGGGGTCCTCGGGAGAACAGCCTCCCCAGATGAGGCGGCTATAGACGGTGCGTATGGCATCGCAGTCGTCGGGGTTTTCCAGGAATTCCTGATAGTATTCCTTTTTGTAGTATTCACAATCGTAGAATCCCTTGACGGTTTCAAAATCTTTCAGGCGGTTGATGGCGTATTGCTCGACGATGCGCCAGTGTTCGCAATCGTCTTTGCAATTCGCCAGGCCATGCTCGACGGATTGGCGGATGATTGCCTGGTCGTGCCGGGCTTCTTCCATGCTGACTTCGCCTTTTTGATACAGCTCGACCAGCAGGGCCGTAAAGGGGTTGATGATGAAGTAGCGGGCCGTATCGCCATCCAGCTCCATGGATTTTTTGAACAGCTCATAGATTTCCCTTTTGGATTTGTAGTAGGGGAATTTGTAGTAGAGGTCAAAGGCTTTGAGGCCCGTTACGCGCCCGCCTTCGTGATAGCATTCGTCCATCTTGTCGTAGATCATCATGATGGTGTCTATGTAGGCCGTTTTTTGAGTTGTATCCGGAGCCTCCTGCACCAGCAGGCTGTAGAGTTTTACGCCATCTTTAAAAACGGTGGTGCGCTTGCCGTCGGCAGCGGGAGCTTCTTCAAAGACGCGGCGCCAGTAGGGAAAAGCCTCATTCCAGTTGCCCAACTTGATGGCATCCCGATACAGCACATAGTCCGTCTCTGCGAGATCGGGGTCTTCCGCATCACTGAACATTTTACAAGGCGTCGGCCGCGGTTCCTCTTCCACAGGGGTTTGCGTTTCTTCGGTTTCTGTCTCTTCTGTTTTCTGGGCCGTTTTGGGCGTACAGGCCAAAGCATAGAAGAAGCCCGAAAGGAGCACAAATGCGAATAAGCGAAGGATATTCTTTTTCATAGAAATGTCTGTTTAGTCTTCAGATGAGTTTCATGCCATGTATGCAAAGATAAGGTTCTCGTGGGAAACGTGATGGGCGTGATGGGCGTGACGAACGTGGCGCGTGACGGGCAGATTTTTTAGCTGGTTTAACTTGATGCCTCATTTTATGAAACCGGCACCCCGATCCTTTCGCTGGGTCCAAATCAAAAATCGTTAATCGACATTCGATATTCAAAAGAAGGGCCAGCCGTTTGCAATAGAATTGGCCGAATCAACGAAATTCGTACCGGTAAATCACCCAAAATTTTTTAGATTTGCCCCGTGCCGTCTCGAAAGCGAGTGCGGCAAAGACATGCTCTTTGATAACACCTCTTCCAATACCGCCTCACCGACCACCTCGGCAACACCGTAGTCCTCTTCGAGGACAAAAACGGCGACGGCCTCATCACCACATTTGTATAATGGGAAGGAACTGGAGAGTGGCTTGGGGTTGGAGTGGCTTTATTATGGCGCCCGTATGCATGACCCTGCGATAGGGCGCTTTACGGGGGTGGACCCCATAGCTGATCGCTTTGCCTGGGTGAGTCCTTATAATTATGCGGAGAATAGTCCTGTCATTGCTATAGATTTGTGGGGGTTACAGCAGTATGTTGTTGTTCAAACGTTTGGAAAAAATAGTAATGGAGAAGTATTTCTGGTTTCGAGAGAGGTATATGAACGCACGTCAAATTCTACGGTTTTGC
>JALVES010000321.1 GCA_027030635.1 Saprospiraceae bacterium
TGATGCGGAGCGGGTGCGGGAGGTTTTGCGGGGCTACAGGTTTCGTTTTGCTTACAATCCCGGGCATTTGGAGGGGATGACCTCTTCGATTCAGGCGGGGATACGGGCTGCTTCTGAGGGGAGTTCAGGTTGGTTGATTTGTCTTGGCGACATGCCTTGGTTGGAGGCGGCGGATTACGACCGCATGTTGGAGGCCGTTTCCGGTCGCAAAGAGATTTTAGTGCCTGTCTGTGAGGGGCGTCGCGGAAATCCCGTGTTTTTTTCGCAGCATTTTCGGGAGGCGTTGTTGGCACATTCCGAGCCGGAGGGTTGTCGGGGTATAGTGCGCAGTCATGCGGCTTGTGTGCGGGAGGTGGTTTTTGAGCACAAGCGCATTTTTCGGGATGTGGATGTGCCGGAGGATTTGGGATTTTAGGTTTTGGGTCGGCTGTGTTTTTTTGTAGCCTGTTTGAGGGCTTTTTGGAGGCTTTCGAGGTTGTGGGCGGATTCGAGCACATCTATGTAGGGCAGGGCTGTTTTCATGCCGATGGCTTCGGGGGCGAATTCGGGGCTTCCTGCGAGGGGATTTAGCCAGATGATTTTTTTGGAGGCACGCCGGATGTTTTTCATGGCCTGGCGCATGGTTTCGGGTTCGCCCGTATCCCAGCCGTCGCTGAGGATGAGTACGACGGTTTTTTTGTCGAGCAGGGCATGGCCGTATTCGGAGGCGAATTTTTGGAGGCATTTGCCGATGGTGGTACCTCCGGACCATTGGGGTACTCTTTCGGAGACGATTTGATAGGCTTTCGCCAAATGATATTGCTCGAAGAGCTCGCTGACGCGATGCAGGGCGGTGCTGAATACAAAGGTTTCTATGCGGTCGCAGGCATTTTGGAAGGCATAGATGAGGTGGATGAAGAAGCGGCTGTAGAGCTCCATGGATTTGCTGACATCGCAGAGCAGTACGAGTTTGAGTTTTTTTTCTTTGTGTTTGGAGAAGAGTATTTGGTGCAGTTCGCCTCCGCGTCTCATGCTGTGGCGGATGCTTCGTTTGAGGTCGGGCTTTTTTTTGAGGCGGGCTGCTTTTTTGAGTCGGCTTTTTTGGCGGGTGAGTTTGCGGGCTGCTTTGCGGAGCATGCGCATCATGAGGCGCATTTCGTCGGGGCTGAGGTCGGCGAAGTGTTTTCTGCTGAGGATTTCGACGGGGCTGGCGGCGGCGATTTCTTTTTCTTCTTCGGCGGGCAGGAGGTTGAGCCAGCTTTTGAGGGCCTCAAATTGGGCTTTGCGTTTTTGTGCTTCGGAGTGTTGTTGGCGGGGTCGTTCTTTGAGTTTTGCGTTGAGGGCGTGTTCTAACTCGTTCCAAAATTCGAGGTAGTACTCTTTGAAGCGCAGTTGTTGCAGGCGGCTTTTGGCGAGGATGGCTCTGAGTGCTTCAATAAAGGCGTCTTCGCTGTCGAAGGAGAGGTATTCCAGGGCCCGCAGGGCATCGGCTTCTTCCCTCATGCCGAGGGCATAGCCCTTTTGCCGCAGGAAGCGGCAGAAGAGGACGAGGTTGCCGGAGATTTCCGTTTGGCGCCTGATGGGTTTCATGGTTTGATAAAGGTCGCGGATTTGTTTTTAAATCTCACTGCAGGTTTTTGGCGATGTTTCCTGCTTTTTCGAGCAGGTCTTTGGTTTTTGCGAAGCAGAGGCGTATGAGGCGGTTTTCTTTTGGGGGGCGGGTGTAGAAAGGGGAGAGGGGTATGGTGGCCAGGCCGTGTTCGATGGTCAGCCATTTGGCGAAAGCCATATCGTCTTTGTCGCTGATTTGGCTGTAGTCGCAGAGCATGAAGTAGGTGCCTTCGCAGGGCAGGGGTTGGAGGGGGGTATCGGAGAGTTGTTGGGTGAGGGTGTCGCGCAAGTCCTGGAAAAAATCGGGCAGGTATTCGTAGCCTTCGGCTTGGCGCAGGTAGTCGGCGAGGGCGTGTTGGATGGGTCTGTTGGCGGAGAAGACGTTGAATTGGTGTACCTGGCGGAAGCGCTCTGTGAGGGCGGGCGGAGCCACGCAATAGCCCATTTTCCAGCCGGTGTTGTGAAAGACTTTTCCGAAAGAGAAGACCACGAGGCTGCGGGCGTACAGCTCGGGGAAACTCATGGCACTGTGGTGTTGGAGGCCGTCGAAGAGGATGTGCTCATAGACTTCGTCGCTGAGGACGAGCAGCTCGTATTCTGTGGCGAGGCGCCGGAGTTCGAGCATGTCTTCACGGCTGAGCACGCGTCCGCAGGGGTTGTGGGGCGTGTTGATGATCAACATGCGGGTGTTGCGGGTGATGAGTTTTTCGACTTCCGGCCAGTGGATGCGGAAGTCGGGTGCGCGCAGGGTGTAGGGCACGGGTTTGGCTCCCTGGATTTCTATGGAG
>JALVES010000322.1 GCA_027030635.1 Saprospiraceae bacterium
CACTTCGCGTGGCAAAACTTCCGAATGAGAGGGAATCAAAAGGACGTCGTCGAAGGTCAGTCCTTCGCCCAAAACCTGGTCGAATGTGAGATTTTCCTTTTCCATACGCAAAGGTAGGTATATTTTTTTGGGTGGCACTTCAGAAAAGGGAACTTCTTCCCTCATCTCGCGCTTCTTTCTACTGCAGGCAGCCCAAATGAACACTCAGAGCTAAGCTCTGTGAAAAGCCAAAATTTACCAGATTTTCTATTTTCTGGCGTTTTTTTGCCCTGATTTAAGTTTGGAATGCCTATCTTTGCAACAAAAGGGGTTTACTATGCCAAGAATACCAGAGCATAAGTTGGTCGAGAAATTCAAAGATAAAGGAGCTTTTACACGGGCAGAGCTCCTTCAATTCTATCGTTACTTCGAACCTGAATTGAAGGAAGGTACTTTCGGGTGGCGAATCCATGATCTAAAAAATAGAAACATCATTAAACCTCTGAAAAGAGGAGTTTATGTGATTTCTGATAAACTAAAATACAGGCCGAGAATCTCTCCCAATCTCATAAAGATTGCAAAACAAATATCCGAAAAGTTTGATGAAGTCAAATACTGCATTTGGGAAGCGGCATGGATGAATGAATTTGCACAACATCAGATGAGTAAATCAACCATCTTTGTTGAAGTAGAAAAGGGTTTTGAAGAATCTTTGTTTTACTTCTTGAGGGATAATTTTCATCGAGAAGTTTTTCTGAATCCGGATGAAAAGACCATTAATTTCTATATAGCAGAAAGCGCTCAGGCTGTCGTCGTCAAAAAATTGCTTACAAGAGCTCCATTGATGAAACGAACTGAGCATAAAGTTGAGTTTTACACCCCTACCCTTGAAAAGATACTCGTTGACCTATTTGCTGAAGAACACCTTTTCTATTATCTAAAAGGTAGTGAATTGATGCACATTTATGAGAATGTCCTCAATAAATACACTATCAATTTTACCAAGCTATTCAGTTATGCAAAAAGACGGGAAAGAGAACAAGCCATAAAGCAGTTCATGACCAATCACATGTTTCATCTGGTAAAAGGCATTATTGATGATTAAGGACAATTGTTTTACAGAGGAGTGGCTGGAGCAGTTCAAAAAAAAGAAGGAACACAAGCGAATTGACAAGATCATTCTTGAAAAAATGATCTATGCCTTACATTTGTTGGAGAGGCTCAAAGTAAATGGATTGGACTTTGTCTTCCGGGGTGGAACCAGCTTGCTGCTTTTGCTCAAAGAAGGCAACAGATTCTCAATTGACATTGATATTGTCTGTAAAATAGAACGAAAGGACCTTGAGAAAATCTTGAACAAAGTTGTAGAAACCTCCCATTTTACAGCATGGAAGCTGGATGAACACCGCAGTTATCAGCCGGGAGTACCAAAAGCCCATTACAAGTTTTCATTCAACACCAAACAGCAAGGCTCCGGGACGATCTTGTTAGATGTGCTGGTCGAAGATTCGATTTATCCTGCACATTGCGAAATGCCGGTTGATACAAAATGGATTGAGACAAAGTCCGAGACTTTGGTTACGGTTCCGACCATTGACGCTATAACCGGAGATAAACTTACTGCCTTTGCTCCTAACACGATTGGCATACCGTATTTCAAAGGAAAAGACAATCAGTCTTTCTCCATGGAGATATGTAAGCAGCTTTTTGATTTGAGCAGGCTGTTCGAACATATAGAGGATATTCAAATGGTAACAAAAAGCTTTATGACTTTTGCTAAGCAGGAAATTAACTATCGAAAAAACGGAGGCTTGAAAGATGAACTCACCCCCCAAATGGTGCTTCAAGATATCATTGACACCTGCCTTATCATTACTAAAAGAGGTGGCAGTACCATTGATGAAAAGCAAAAATTTATAGAATTACAAAAAGGGATTAAATCTTTTGGTTTTGGTTTCCTAATGTCTGGTCATTTCCGTATTGACGACGCAATACCTGCAGCAGCTCGTATTGCACATTTAGCTGCCAAGATTTTGGTTGGCGATATGTCTCCCATTACCTATTACGAAGGGCAAAGTGTCAAAAACTTGAACATTGAAGATCAGCATTGGAACTTCTTGAACAAGCTAAAGAAGCAGCCAGATAAGTCCTCATTCTACTACTGGCATCAAACAGTGCAACTGTTAGCAAAGGGTTGACAGCTTGGTTTTCGATAGAAACAAGTAGCCAAAAACTTAATGAACCATTGTAACCAACGTATCTTTGCAAAAACCCAAGTCCCAAACAAATGTGGAAACCCTGGCTCAAAGGCTTTGCCGCTTATCTTCGCTTAGAGCGCTCGCTCTCGGGCAACACCCTGCAGGCTTATCTGTCCGATGC
>JALVES010000323.1 GCA_027030635.1 Saprospiraceae bacterium
CGACCGCCGGGCACCTGCTTGACCGCCACCCGCCAACGCCCTTCGTAAGGCGCCGAGCAAAGCGAATACGAGCGCCGCACCTCCTCCCCCCCCAATTCCCTGCGCAAAGTCAGGTATTGCCCGGGCAAGTACGAAAAAACGGCCTGCAAATCGGCCGGCACTTCAAACTCCAAAGAAACACAATCGGGCGTTTCGCGCACGATGCCGGTTACCCGCAGAGGGTAAAAGCGATGCTCCATCGTAAAGACAAGTTTAAGGTTAAAGCTTTTACGAACGTTCGTTCGCGCAAAGGTAGCCAAAAAGGCACAGAAAAAAATTTGCCGAAAGGCATACAGTGAAAATAAAAATTGCCCTATCTTTGCGTGCATTTTGAAAACTCCCCCCTGCAAGGGAGTACAAACGAAGAAAAAGATATGGCACATCACAAGTCAGCAAAAAAGCGCATCCGCCAGGACGCCAAGAAGCGCGTGGCAAATCGTTATTACAAGAAAACCACCCGCACGGCCATCAAAAAGCTGCGCGGAATCACCGATCATGCAGAGGCCGAGAAGTTTCTCCCGAAAGTGATTAGCATGATTGACCGCCTCGTCGTGCGCAACACCTGGCACAAGAACAAGGCCTCCAACCTCAAAGCCAAATTGACGAAGCACGTCAATAAATTGAAAGGATAAGTTACGTCTTATTCATTCGACGGCCGAAAAACGAAAAAATAAACCATCCAGGCAATCAGCACCAAAAGCGCCGCTGCCATGACGGGATAGCGACTGTCTAAGGCGTTCAGCCAACCTGCAATGATGGGCGGCACGGCCGTACCGAGAGAGCGCATGGACTGCTGAATGCCGAGAATCTCCCCCTGGCGATCAACCCCCACCAAATTGCTGATGATGGCCGTGAGATTAGGCGAGGTAATCCCCTGAAAAATGGCAATCAAAGGGTTGATCACGTAAAACCAGTGGCTCTGAGCAGGCAGCAACAAGGCCGCCAGGGCAAAAGAAAGCAGCAAAATCGTTACCGAAAGCAGCTGCGATGAGAGAAAGCGCGTGCCGAGGCGCCGCACAATCACGCCCTGAGTGATCACCAGCCACAAGCCGATCCAGGCGTACAAAAAGCCTATGTCCCGCTGCTCGTACTGGAAGCGCTGAATCAGATAAACGGCAAAAAACTGGGTGAAAAAGGCAAAGCCCAAAGACAAGAGCAGGGAGACCGTAAAAATACTGCGCAAATTGGAGTAAGTAAAGGCTTTCGCCAAATTGGTCAGGCCGCTCCACGGCTTGACGGGAGTGCGCTTGCGCTCTTTCAAGGTCTCCGGAAAACGCCACTGCACCAGCAATAAATTCAAAATCGTCAGGAAACCCGTGAAAATAAAGGGCGTGATGTAGCTGAAACCGCTATAGACTTCGGGATCGGCCAGCACGCCGCCAAGGGCAGGGCCAATGATGAAGCCTATGCCAAAGGCCGCCCCCACCAAGCCAAAGTTGCCCGCCTTTTGCTCGGGCGTACTCACATCCGCCAGGGCCGAATAGACGATGGAAATGTTGCCCCCCATAAAGCCCGGCAACATGCGGCTGACAAATAAGAGCGGCAGGTTTTGCTGCCAAATGGCCACGGCAAAGAGGAAATACCCGATAAAAGTACCCACCAAAGAAAGCGAAAGCACGGGCTTGCGACCATAGCGGTCGGAAAGATTGCCGAGTATGGGCGCCCCAAAAAACTGCATAAGCGGATAGGAACCTATCAAAAGCCCGTAAATAATGGAAATGGTATCATCTCCCACAGCCGCTGTAAAAAAACCCGCCTCGCGGTCAAAGAAAAGCGCCGGAATCACAGGTATCACAATCCCCAGGCCAATCATGTCGAACAAAACGGTCAAAAAGATAATGCCCAATGGCGCTTTGGATGACTCGGATTTTTTCATGCCCGCAAAGATAGAAAAAAGTTGGGCGGGCTTGTTGGGCGGGCTTCAGCCCGCCCATAAGTACAGCGGGCTTTAGCCCGCCCATAAGTACAGCGGGCTTCAGCCCGCCCGTAAGTACCGCAGGCTTCAGCCCGCTAATTTGGCACAATTTTTGGTCATGTATAAAAGTAAGCCGGCCAACAGGCAGGCCTTTACAGGCAGGCCCAAACATACTATGAGAAGAGTTTCAAGCCCGTCCTCGTTACTTTTCTCAAAACGCACACTATCGGAACACCACCCACAGGCTTCTTCGGCAAGGAAGCTCAAAGGAGATTTCGTTTCTATGTGTAAACCCAAAAAAACTGAGCTATGAGAAAAGACGAAGTACAATCCTGGCAAAAATCAGCGCTTCAGGCATGGATAAGTTTTCTGCTTTTGTTGCTGTTTTATTTGTTGTCGTTTGG
>JALVES010000324.1 GCA_027030635.1 Saprospiraceae bacterium
CGGAGGTCGAGCGTGGGGCGCAGGTGCAGCTCGCCCGCGCCGGCATGTCCGTAGTAAATGGCTTGTTGGTGGTGGGCGGCCATGATGCGGGAAAAATCCCTCACGTATTCGGGCAGGTCGGCCACATCCACGGCCGTATCTTCCACACAGGGGATGGAGCGGGCCCTTCCGGGCAAATTTGCCAACACGCCCAGAGCCGCTTTGCGCAGCGACCAGACTTTGGCCACCTCTTTGCCCCACACGCGGGGAAAGGCATAGCCCAGGCCTTCTTCCCGCAGACTTTGCTCGAGGGCGGCCGTTTGTTTTTCCACTTCTTCGCGCTTTTGGCCCCGGCATTCGACGATGAGCACGCCTTCGGGCGCTCCCTGCAGAAAAAAGCGGTTGGCCTGTTGAGCACGGCTGTTGCGGGTGCAGTCGAGCAGGGCTTTGTCCATCAGTTCGCAGGCGTAGAGGCGGTGTTGCATGAGGATTTGCACGGCCCGCAGGGCTTCATCGAGGCTTTTGAAGTGTGGCAAAAACAGGGCTGTCTCCGGCGGCGGCAGGGGCGAGAGTTCCAGCGTAAGCGAGACGGTAAAGGCCAGGGTGCCCTCCGAGCCGCAGAGCAGTTTGGCGAGGTTGAGGGGCGGGCCATCCGGGCGATAGGGAGCGGCATTCAGAAGCACATCAAGGGCATAGCCCGTATTCCTGCGATGGATGCCCGCTTTGGGGAAGCGGGCAACTACTTCCCGCCGTACTTCTTCGCGGCTCAGCAGTTGGTGCATGGCGCGAT
This sequence comes from Saprospiraceae bacterium, assembly GCA_027030635.1. Lineage (GTDB taxonomy): Bacteria > Bacteroidota > Bacteroidia > Chitinophagales > Saprospiraceae > WGBN01. The sequence continues at coordinate 770 of JALVES010000324.1, forward strand.
AAATTTGACCAACCCTGTCCTCGCCTTGCAGGCATTTGGCGAAAGCCTGCTCATCCAACTCCCCAAAAACAGCCCTTTCACCCGAGCTGAGGATGACCTCCATTTCGAGCAGGTGGTCGCGGGTCGTCCCATAGGCGATGGAGGTGCTGCCACAGGAGTTGTTGCCCGCCATGCCGCCCAGCGTACAGCGGTTGGAGGTAGAAGTGTTGGGCCCAAACCAAAGCCCGTGCGGCGCGAGAAACTGATTGAGCTCATCGCGCACGACGCCCGGCTGCACGCGCACGCGGCGGCGCTCCACATCCAAGTCCAAAATCTGATTCATGTAGCGGGAGACATCCACCACCAGTCCGCCGCCCACGCACTGGCCGGCCAGAGAGGTGCCCGCCGCCCGCGGTATAAGGGGGATGTGCTGCTGCGAGGCAAAAGCCACGAGCCGCTGCACCTCCTCCGCGCTCTTGGGGAAAACCACGCCCACGGGCTGCTCCCTGTACATGGAAGCATCAGTCGCATAAAGCGCCCGCGCCAAAGGGGTGAACTCGGCTTCGAGGCCGGGAGGGAGTTTGGAGTGGGGTTTCATGGGGTAAAGATAGGGAATGTGGAACGCTTCGCGTTCTAATGTGGAGCCTGCGGCTCTAATGTGGAGCCTGACGGCTCTAATGTGGAGACCTGACGGTCTCTAATGTGATTTTACGCTCGCTGCGCATCGCGGAATAATGGAGAATGAAAAATCAGGGGTGTTAAGAGAAATTTTTTTATTCCCTTTGAATCCTTTGAATAAGTTTTTTTGCGGTTCTCTTGAGCTGTTCGGCCCTCTCCGGTGATTCGAGTATCTCAAGCAGAAGCGAGTATGATAGTTCTTTGAAAAATCGTTTTTTAGCCCTTTTGTAGGATTGCATACCGTTAAGTTTTTTGTAAATCAAAACCAGCATGGTAGCAATCATAGTGAAGTACAACATCACTTGGATGGCATTAGAGTCGTTGCAAACAAAATGCGTCAGGTTCATTTCCTGTTTCATAAAGCGGAACAGAACCTCAACATCCCAACGCCGTTGGTAAATTTCGGCGATAACGTCGGCAGGCAGGTCCCAGACGTTGGTAACGAATGAAAGTAGTTTGCCATTTTTTTTGACCCTGAATTGTACCAGGCGAAGTTTGACCTCAAGGAGTTGTTGACCGCTTTCATAAAGATGTACTGCAGCATCCTGCACGAATTCCAGTTCGTCTGTGTCGCTCATGCCGTGGTCTTCCCATATGGGATACAACAGCTCGTAGCGTGGGTTCCCATGGAGGTTGCCGACAAAGAGGATGTCCTCCTTGTCGAGTTGCTCAAAGGTCTTGCGGCTTTTCAGGCCCTTGTCAAAGATGCTAATGTCCTTAGGGCCATGCTGCGAGTGGAGAATGGCTTCTTTCAGGGCCGTTTCCTCACTCAGATATTCCTGGTCCTTGTGGAAATGTATGTGGATGAGGAAATCGTCTTTGAATTCCGTCGTTAGTTTGACCTGCGTTTTACCCTTGCCGGTGTTGCCCACTTTCATTCCTTTCAACAGGTGGGAGAAAACCGCTATCATCGTCGAATCGTAACGCTTGA
>JALVES010000325.1 GCA_027030635.1 Saprospiraceae bacterium
CGTTACCGAGCAGCCTGCATCGGTTTCCACTTGCAGGAGGATGGACTTGTGCCCAAAGGAGGAATACACCACATCGTGGGGGCCGGGCCCCGTAGCCGTAGCGGGATTGGCCCCCTGACCAAAATACCAGTTGTAGCCGGTGGCCGTCATACCGGGAGGGATTACGGTCTCGTCGGTGAAAGTAACCATATTTATGTCGCATTGCGCCCCCAGCTCGGGCTCAATGCTGAAGTCCGTCTTAGGGCCGACAAAAGTACCTGAGCCGCCCCAGGTGATGGAAAAACCGTTACCGGTATTGCTGAAGTTGTTCACAACCAGGGCATAAGACTTGCCCGACTCCATGTTGATGTGTGCCACAAAATTGTCATCGCCCGGGTCACAGCCCGGTTCCTCCACCGTATCTGAAGAGCTCAGCGAAAGGCCGGTAGGCCCCGTGCAAGGCTCCCAAGCGGAGAAAGGCTGGCCTATATTTTCTCCTGAAGCCATACAGCGCAGAATTTCCTTGCCTGAGCAATCATCCACGCCATTGGGTAGCTCATATACGATGAAGTCCAGGTCATCTGTGGGGTTCGTGGGCGTGAGCGTAAAGGTGAGCGGCCCCGGATTGTCACAGGTCCATTTGTACCAAACGGAGGCAAACTCATCCTGCATGCAACTGCTTGGGTCCACCTCATCCGTATCAAGCCCGGCACCCTGAATGCTCTCCACCGTAAAGGGCGATTTGTCGCAAAGCACCGCCGCCGTGGCACAATCCGAACTCGGACTCGGCGCCTGGTTGAAGTTATTCACGCAAAGCTGGAAAGTTCCCGTCTGCTCATAGCGGGCCGAAACGCGTATGTAATAGGTCTCGCCGGGCAACAAAGGCCCCGCAAAACTTTCTATGATGTTTTGGTCAAAAGCATCGGAGGCGCAGGCAATTTCCGTAAGGTTGGTGCAGTCCCCGCTGTAAATGGCGAATTGCGGGTCGTTCAGCGTACCTCCGGCATTGATAGAGGTATTCCCGATCACCGTTACGTGCAAATCGGTGGCCTGGGCAGTGAAGGCAAACCACACATCTAAGGAGGGGTCAAGCGGAAAGCAAAAGGGCGAGGCCTGATAAGATTCCGTAGCCCCTGCCGTGCTAAAGGCATCCGGAGCCGAACACCAATTGTCCAAATCGGTGAGCTGAATGGCCTGGAGGCAGCCATCGTTGGCGGGCTGTGCGCTCAATTTTCCTTCGCCTTTCGGCAAATAAAAAGCCGCGAACAAGAGCAAGCCGAATTTCCAAAAAAAGGGGTGTAGTCTCTTCATGCCTGTATAACGCTTTTTGCGCCCTGCTGGTGTAAATGCACTTTCGTGAAAAATGAGAAAGGGACGAAATGTCGGCAAAGATAAGAAGTGCGCAGAAAGTAACTGCCCTGTACCAGAAGAACCGGCCGCACCTGAGGCCATCCCGCCAAAAAGCCGTAATTTTGTCCGGCCCTCGCAATCTTGACACGACCTCTTATGCGCAAACACATCCCCAACGCCATCACCCTCCTCAACGCCCTGCTGGGCAGTGTGGCACTCGTGGCACTATTTGCCGAAAGGCATCAAATCGCCATGCTCCTCTTCCTCGCAGCCGGGCTGATGGACTTCGGAGACGGTCTCGCCGCGCGCCTGCTCAGGGCCAAATCGCCCGTCGGAAAAGAACTCGACTCCCTGGCCGATATGATCTCTTTCGGACTGCTGCCCTCGACAGCGCTCTACCTGCTGCTGCAAGCCGGTCTCGGCGCGAAAGACCCGCTGGACTGGCGCAGTCTGCCCGCTTTCCTGCTGGCTGCCTCTGCCGCTCTGCGCCTGGCACGCTTCAACTTGGACGAACGCCAGACGCAGGATTTCATCGGCCTGCCTACGCCTGCCACAGCCCTGTTTTTTATGGGCCTGCTGCTGGTATGGAGCCGCGACAGCATGGGCTTGGGCAGCTTCGTCAGCCAACCCGCGCTGCTGTATGCCTGTCTATGCGTTTTTGCCCTGCTGCAATTGGCGCCTTTGCCGCTTTTTAGCATGAAATTTCAGGGCCCGGGCTGGAAGGGCAACGCATTTCGCTATATCTTTGCCCTGACTTCGCTCGGCCTCCTGCTCTGGCTGGGGGCGGTGGCCATACCGCTGAGCATCCTCTGGTACCTCGCGCTTGGCCTGATCAAAAATTTCGCCAAATGAGGGGAAACCCTCCCAAAGCAAACGACATGCGCTTTAAAGCAGAAATTGACATCATGCCCAGAAAAGAATTGCTGGACCCCCAAGGCAAAACCGTCGCCCAAAGCGCCGGACAACTCGGCATCCCGGGCATACAATCCGTGCGCATCGGCAAACACATCAGCATGGAAGTGGAGG
>JALVES010000326.1 GCA_027030635.1 Saprospiraceae bacterium
TACGTGTACATTTTTTACGTCTCGCGCCTGTATTCCGATTTCATTCTGCACATCATTTACGTCATCCTCAACGTATATGGCTGGTGGTACTGGACGCGCAAGAGCCGCTCGGCCATTGTGAGTGAGGAGGAGGAGGAAGATTTGGTACCTGTTACCCGTTTGAGTTCCCGGGCATCCACGGCCTGGGGGGCTTTGATCGTTGTGGGCACGGTCATCTGGGGCTATCTCATGGATGTCAACACCGATGCCGACTTTGCTTACTTCGATGCTTTCACCACGGTTGCCAGCCTGACGGCGCAGTATTTGCTGGCCCGCAAGAAGTTGGAAAACTGGCTCATCTGGATCGTTGTGGATGTGGTGGCCATTAACATTTATTATTTGAAGGGATTGTACTTCACCTCTGCACTTTACGGCGTATTTTTGGCCCTGTGTGTGCTGGGCTACATAGAATGGAAGCGCAGCATGAAAGAGCACGCTTTGTCTGCCTGATTCAAAACGAAGTACAAGACCAAGGATGAAAGAAGTAAGCATCTCCATCAATCCCGCCACGGGAGAACGCATTGCCGAATACGCCCGGCAAGATGAAAAAGCGGTAGAAGTCCGCATAACGGCTGCCGAAAAAGCCTGGCAAAGCTGGCGCCACAGCGACATCGCTCAACGCGCTGCCGTCATGCAAAAGGCGGCCATTTTGCTCGAAGCCGGCAAGGAGCGCTATGCCCGCATCATCACCGAAGAAATGGGCAAGGCCATTCACGAGGCCATAGGCGAAGTCAGCAAATGTGCCTGGTTGTGCCGGTACTATGCCGAAGAAGCCGGAAAAATGCTGAGGCCCCGGGAAGTCCAAACGGACGCACGAAAGAGCTATGTTTGCTATCAACCCTTGGGGCTTATCCTCGGAGTCATGCCCTGGAATTTTCCCTTTTGGCAGGTTTTCCGCTTTGCTGTGCCTGCCCTGATGGCCGGCAACGGCGCCCTTTTAAAACACGCCTCTAACGTACAGGGGTGCGCCCTGGCCATAGAAGAAATTTTCGGGCAGGCCGGTTTGCCGAAAGGCTTATTTAGCAACCTCAACATAGCAGGTTCCAAAGTAGAATCCGTCATTGCCGACGCGCGCATAGCCGGGGTCAGCCTCACGGGCAGTGAGCCGGCAGGCAGTGCAGTGGCAGCGGCAGCGGGGAGACACATCAAGAAGAGTTTGCTGGAGCTCGGAGGCAGCGACCCCTACCTCATTTTAGAGGATGCAGACCTTAGCCTTGCGGCAAATGCCTGTACGGCCGGACGCCTTCTGAATGCGGGGCAAAGCTGCATTGGAGCCAAGCGCTTCATCGTGCTGGAAGACGTGTATGACATTTTTGTAAAGCTCTTCAGCCAATCCATGTCGGCGGCACGCATGGGCGACCCCATGAAAAAAGACACCACCCTGGGGCCCCTGGCACGCAGGGACTTGCGGGAGCAACTGCACGCACAGGTGCAAACCAGCATAGACATGGGGGCCAAAGCGGTATTGGGTGGCCATCCGGTCGAGGGCAAGGGGTTCTATTATCCGCCTACAGTGCTCATTGATGTAACGCCCGAGATGCCGGCTTTTAAGGAAGAGCTTTTTGGCCCCGTGGCTGCCATCGTCAAAGCCCAAACGGAGGCCGAGGCCATAGCCCTGGCCAACCGTTCGGAATTCGGGCTGGGAGCAGGAGTCTTCACCAACGACCTGCTGCGCGGAGAGCGCATAGCCCTGCAATTGGAAGCCGGAAGTTGCTTCGTCAATGGCTTCGTCAAATCCGATCCGCGCCTGCCCTTCGGAGGCATCAAAAAAAGCGGATACGGAAGGGAATTATCACGCGAAGGGTTGCTGGAGTTCGTAAATATTAAAACCGTGTATATCCATTAGGGCGAGTTCGGCTTCGCTCACTCACCAGAGTTCGACTTTGCTCACTCACCGGAGTTCGGCTTCGCTCACTCACCGGAGTTCGGCCTTCTCCGCTCTTATTGGAAATTTCCCTCAAAAAACTTAATCAATGGTTCATTAAGTTTTGAGATGGCAATATGCCCAGGGTTCAGCAAATATCCAATGCATCTTTTATTTTCTCTCAACTCAGGTTGATTTCAAAGTTGCATAAAATAAATGGCACCATCTGACAATTGAACCTTCCTTAAAACCCGCGGAAACCCGCACAATCCGCGTCATCTGTCAGGCTGAGTTTGCCGAAGCCCGCGTTCTATCAAGGCCTAAGTAGCAATAGAACGCGGACTTCGGCAAGCTCAGCCTAAAGATTTTCGCGGGTGCGGCGGATTTTCGCGGATTTCGGCAGGCTCAATCTGACAGATTTTTTAGCCGGTTCAATTTGATAGCCTGTTTTCCAAAGGAGACAAGTGGCCAAAAACTTAATGAACCATTGTTGAAGTGATTTCAGTTTTTTTTGCGTCGGCAGGCAGCCTAATTCCTTTAGTTAGGTCATTCTTCATTATCAATTTTCCATTATCCATTCTAAAAGGCCGGCTCGGGGGTCTTCCTTGCGTCAGCACCCCGATCCTTTGGTTAGGCCCAAATCAAAAATCAAAAATCGTTAATCGATATTCGATATTCAAAAGGGGCCGGCTCGGGGGTCTTCCTTGCGTCAGCACCCCGATCCTTTGGTTAGGCCCAAATCAAAAATCAAAAATCGTTAATCGATATTCGATATTCAAAAGGGGCCGGCTCGGGGGTCCTCCTTGCGTCGGCTCCCCGATCCTTTCGTTGAGCTCAAATCAAAAACCGCCATAAAAATCCCGCAAAGGGCTTACATTTGCAAGTGTTTAAGTTGTAACAAAAGCGATGGAGACAGATAAAGTGGCAGAACATTCAGAGCGCGGGGTGCCGGAGGCGCCTTTGGCCTGTGCTCATTGCGGTGAGCCTTGCCCTACCGATGACATTGCGTTGGGGGATAAGCATTTTTGTTGCCAGGGGTGTAAGATGGTTTATGAGATTTTGAACGAAAACGACCTCTGCCGCTACTACGAGTTGGACGAAAAGGCCGGCATCAGCCTGCGCGGGCGGCGGTTGGAGCAATACGGCTATCTCGATGAGCCGGACATCCGCGAGCAGCTGCTCGATTTTACCGACGGGCGGCGCAGCGATGTGCATTTTTACCTGCCCCAAATCCACTGTGCTTCCTGTATATGGCTGTTGGAAAACCTCTATCGCCTGCACGAGGGCATTGAGCGCTCTGTGGTCAATTTTCCGCGCAAGGAGGTGAGTCTTACATTTGACGAAAGTCAAATCAGCCTGCGCCAAGTGGCTGAGTTGCTGGCTTCCATCGGCTATGCTCCGCTCATCCAGCTCAGCGACCTCAAAGACAAAAACGAAGAACGGCCGGTGGTTGATCGCAGCCTCTATTTTCAGTTGGGCGTGGCAGGTTTTGCTTTTGGGAATGTAATGTTGCTGAGTTTTCCGGAGTATCTCGGTTTGTCGGACGAGGCGGTGAATCCGCTGTTTGTGCAGTGGGTGGGCTGGCTGAACATTGCGCTCTCTTCGCTGGTGGTTTTTTACAGCGGCAGGGATTATTTGCGTTCGGCCTGGATGGAGCTTAAGCACGGGCATTTGAACATGGATGCGCCCATATCGCTGGGCATTCTCGCCTTGTATGGCCGCAGTTTGTACGAAATTTTGACGCATACGGGGGCTGGCTATCTCGACTCTCTGGCTGGACTTTTGTTTTTTTTGCTCGTCGGCAAATGGTTTCAGCAGCGCACGTATTACCGCCTGAGTTTTGATCGGGATTATCGCTCGTATTTCCCCATTGCGGCCAGTGTGAAGGAGGGGGAGGAGGAGTATAGCCTTTCGGCAAATAAATTAGAACCCGGGATGACGATTGTGCTTCGGCACGGCGAGTTGATTCCGGCCGATGGCATTTTGCTCAGGGGGGATGCGCAGATAGATTACAGCTTTGTTACGGGCGAGTCGGAGCCCGTGCAGAAGCATACGGGCGACAAGCTCTATGCCGGCGGGCGGCAAATAGGCTCTACCATTGAAATGACGCTCACGAAGAAGGTTTCTCAGAGCTATCTGACCAGCCTGTGGAACGAAAAGGCCTTCGACAAAGAGCAGGAAAGCAAGACCAAACACCTGGCCGACCGCATAGCCACTTACTTTACTTTTACGGTGCTGACGCTGGCTTTTTTGACGCTGGCTTATTGGCTGCCCCGCGATATGAGCCTGGCCTTTAACGCCTTTACGGCTGTGCTGATCGTGGCCTGCCCCTGTGCGGTGGCCCTGTCGGTGCCCTTTACTTTTGGCAACAGCCTGCGCCTGCTGGCGAAGAAGGGCTTCTTCCTGAAGAACGTGCATGTGCTGGAACAGATGAGCGCCGTAACGGCCATCGTCTTTGACAAGACCGGCACTTTGACCAGCAGGGAAGATGCCGAGGTGCATTTTGAGGGCGAAAAGCCTTTGGATGAGGAGGCGAAAAAGTGGCTGCGTTCGCTGAGCCTTCAGTCCGTACATCCCGTCAGCCGGCAGGTGAATCGCTGGCTGGGGCGCGGGCCGCTGGCAAAAGTGAGGGACTTTGAGGAGTTGACCGGTCTCGGCATCAAAGGCGAGGTAGAAGGCCATCGCATTCGCCTCGGCTCGGCGGAATTTCTGGGGGTATCCGGCGGGAAGCAGGCCCGGGGCCTGTATGCAGAGGTGGATGGCGAGCTCATCGGTCATTTTGTTTTGGAGAACCGTTTGCGTCCCGACCTGGGTAAGGTTTTGCGAAAGCTGAAAGAAAAATACAAGCTCTATATGCTCTCCGGCGATGATGAGCGCGAGCGCGGGAAGTTGGAGCCCTTGTTTGGAGAGGGGGCTGAGCTGTACTTCCGCCAGCAGCCCGAAGACAAGCTGCGCTTTGTGGAAGCCCTGCAGGCTCGGGGTGAGAAGGTACTCATGCTGGGAGACGGCCTGAACGATGCGGGGGCTTTGAAGCAGAGCGATGTGGGCATTGTTTTGGCCGATGACACCAACAATTTTACGCCGGCCAGCGATGGCATCATGGATGCGGGCCTGTTGGGGCAACTCCCGGATTTTTTGCGCTTTGCAGAGCAAAATCTGCGATTGGTTTATGGGGCATATCTTTTGGCTCTGGTGTACAACATAGTGGGCCTGAGCTTTGCCATGCGCGCCCTGTTGACTCCGGTGATTGCCGCCATTTTGATGCCGGCCAGCTCGGTGAGCATTGTGCTGTTTGGCGTGTTGTCCAGTTCGTTTTTGGCGTATAAAACGGGTTTGTTTGCTGAAAAAGCAGAAAAAAATGACAAAAATCAGTAAATTAAGTGCGTAAAATCACATTAAAGAACGTGACTGATTGGATAACTTTGTGCGTCCAATTGTACATCCAATAGCTGTTGCTTATGCTTATCATGCTGTTTCTTATTATGTTGAGTTTGATTCTCGCACTGGTTTTTTTGCTCGCTTTTTTCTGGGCGGTGCGCAGCGGCCAGTTTGATGATGACTATACTCCTTCTGTTCGCATTCTTTTGGACGACGACCAACATAGACAAGATCACCAAAACGATTAATCCATGGCACAACTCGAACATTTCAAGTATGACTACGGCATCGTGCGGAAATTTGCCCTGGCTACCATTCTGTGGGGCGTAGTAGGCATGAGCGTAGGACTGCTGATTGCGTTTCAATTGATTTTTCCCTCGTGGAACCTCGATACTCCCTGGCTGACCTTTGGCCGCATTCGCCCGTTGCATACCAACGCGGCGATTTTTGCTTTTGTGGGCAACGGGATTTTCATGGGGGTTTACTACTCTTTGCAACGGCTGCTTAAAGCCCGCATGTTTAGTGACTTCCTCAGCAATTTGCACTTCTGGGGTTGGCAACTGATCATCGTAGCTGCCGCTTTGACGCTGCCCTTGGGCATTACCAGTTCGCACGAATATGCCGAACTGGAATGGCCGATAGACATCGCCATTGCGCTGGTGTGGGTAGCTTTTGGCATCAACATGTTTGGCACCATTCTCAAGCGGCGTGAGCAGCACCTTTATGTAGCGATCTGGTTTTACATAGCCACCTGGGTAACGGTAACCATGCTTCACATTGGCAACAACCTGGAGGTTCCGGTGAGTTTCTGGAAGAGTTATCCGCTTTTTGCCGGTGTGCAGGATGCTTTGGTGCAGTGGTGGTATGGCCATAATGCCGTGGCTTTCTTCCTGACTACGCCTTACCTGGGTTTGATGTACTACTTTTTGCCTAAAGCAGCGAACAGGCCGGTGTTTTCTTATCGTCTGTCTATCGTACACTTTTGGGCTTTGATTTTCATTTACATCTGGGCGGGTCCTCACCACCTGCTCTACACTTCTTTGCCCGATTGGGCGCAGTCTTTGGGTACGGTCTTTTCCGTGATGTTGATTGCTCCTTCCTGGGGTGGTATGCTGAACGGTCTTTTGACTTTGCGCGGCGCCTGGGACAGGGTGCGGCAGGACCCGATTTTGAAATTCATGGTGGTGGCCGTTACGGCTTACGGTATGTCCACTTTTGAGGGCCCCATGCTTTCGATCAAGTCCGTGAATGCCATCAGCCACTTTACCGACTGGACCATTGGCCACGTACACATCGGTACGCTGGGATGGAACGGCTTTTTGACCTTTGGCGTTTTGTACTGGCTGATTCCGAGATTGTACAACACCAGGTTGCATTCGGTCTCTTTGGCTAACGCACACTTTTGGATAGGTACGCTGGGTATTTTGTTTTATGCCATTCCGCTGTATGGAGCGGGCTGGACGCAGGCCTTGATGTGGAAGCAGTTTACGCCGGATGGCGTGTTGGCGTATCCCAACTTTCTCGAGACGGTTACGCAGATTCTGCCCATGTACGCCATGCGTGCCTTTGGTGGTACGCTTTACCTGACCGGTGTGATTATCATGGTGGTGAACTTGTGGAAGACCATGGCTGCAGGCCAGTTTGTGGGCGATGAAGAGGCAGAAGCTCCGGCTTTGGAGCCGCATGTGTCTCATGGCAAAGAGTACTGGCACAAGTGGATCGAGCGCAAGCCTGTACAGATGTTGATCGTTTCTTTGATTGTGGTGCTCATAGGCGGTATTGTGGAAATTACGCCCATGATGTTTGTGAAGCCTCCCGAGGCTGAGGCTGAATTGATCAAACCCTATACGCCCTTAGAGTTGGCAGGGCGCGACATTTATATACGCGAGGGATGTCTGGGATGCCACTCTCAGATGATTCGTCCCTTCCGTTCTGAGACAGAGCGCTATGGAGATTACTCCAAATCGGTTGAATACATTTACGACCGTCCCTTCCTTTGGGGTTCTAAACGTACCGGTCCCGACCTGCATCGCATAGGCGGCAAGTACAATGAGGCCTGGCATTACAACCACATGCTGGATCCGACCAGTACTTCTTCGCAATCCATTATGCCGCGTTATCCGTGGCTGCACGAGAGGATACTCGACACTTCTTCCATTCCGGCCAAGATTCGCACCTTGCGGTCTGCGCCTATCCATACGCCTTATCCCAAGGGGTATGAGAAGATTGCTGTTCAGGATTTGGAGAAGCAGGCCAAGCAGATTGCCGATAAGTTGCGTGAGCAGTTGCCGGATTTGGATGACGATCAGTTGGAAAAACGCGAGATCGTCGCGCTTATCGCTTATTTGCAGCGCCTCGGTACTGACATCAACAAATAAAAACCTCCGGAGAGGGGCTCACGGGCCTCCTCTCCGGACAATCAAAACGAGATGTTTAAATTCTTACTTCAGGGAGATGATTTCAATTGGATGGCCATATTCGGGCTAATCACTTTTGTTGTGCTTTTTGTCATTGTTTTGGCGGTTGTGTTTTTTAGAGATTCAGCTTCCATGGACAGGATGGCGCAGCTGCCTTTGGACGATGACGATGAAAAAGCAGGAAACTCTCCGAACTAAAAAAAGACCAACATGAAAAATAAACGCCGGATACTCTTTGTCGTATGGAGCCTTTTTATGGCTTTTCCCGCCTGGCTTTTTGCCCAGAATGCTGCAGCGCCTGCCGCTTCGGGAAGCACAGATGATACAAACCTGGTCAAGTGGTTGATCATCGTGGCTGCGGTCATCATTGTCGTTGCCGTTTTGGCGCTTTTCAAGGCGCTCAATTCCATGCTAAAAATACAGGAGATCAATGCCCTGCGCGAATTGGGCATGGAAGAAGCTGCTCAAAAACTGGCCGCTGAAAGAAAAGTCTCCTGGTGGCGCCGCATGATGGAGCGCTGGACGGATGCCGTGCCCATTGAGCAGGAAAAGGATGTGCTCTTTGATCACGATTACGATGGCATCCAGGAATTGGACAACAAACTCCCCCCTTGGTGGCTGGCGCTTTTTTACATCACCATTGCCTTTGCCGTGGTTTACATTTTCTACTATCACCTTTCCGGAATGGGCATGAGCTCTCAGGAAATGTATGCTCAGGAAATGAAACAGGCCGAAGCGGCCGTAGCTGAGTACAAAGCTACACATGGCTCCGGCCTGGATGAAACCAATGTAACGCTGGCTGAAGATGAAACTGCTCTTTCTATTGGAGAGACAGTTTATAAGACGAATTGCGTACCCTGCCACGGTGGTCAGGGGGAAGGTGGTATTGGCCCGAACCTGACTGATAAGTACTGGATACATGGAGGAAGTATCCAGAATGTTTTTAAAGTTATTAAAGACGGCGTGCCGGAGAAAGGCATGTTAGCCTGGAAGGATCAATTGAAGGCCGAGCAAATCCAGGCCGTGGCCAGTTACATTCTGGTGAAATTGCAGGGCACGAACCCTCCCAACGCCAAAGAACCACAGGGAGAATTGTACGAACCTGAAGAAACCGCCGCTCCTGATGCTGAAAACACACCTGAAGCTGAGAGCGACGGTGGCGAATAAATACTTCTGCAGCCCGATGCGGGAAAAGCCGCATCGGGCTTTTTCCCTTTTCCCCGGCTGCAGCTAAACGCTGTAAACTATGTCAACCATTAAACAACCTCAACCTCCTCAGGGAGAATCTTTTAGAGACCATATCTCTACTGTTGATGAAAAGTCCGGTAAGCGAATTTGGGTTTACCCCAAG
>JALVES010000327.1 GCA_027030635.1 Saprospiraceae bacterium
GGGTTGGGCCAGCTCTTCAGCCGTCAGCCAGCGGCGGTTGGAGAAGGCGTATTCCATTTTGTTGCGGTAGAAGACGTTGGGTTCGGCGGGCAGGATGGGGAGGAATTCTCCGGGTTCTATCTTGCCAATGCGTTGGAGGATGTCGCGCACGCGTTCTTCTTTGTAGCGCAGTTGGGCCTCATAGGGCAAATGCTGATAGGTGCAGCCTCCACAACTGTCGAAGTGTTTGCAAAAGGGTTGTACGCGTTCTTCCGACATTTGCCGAAAGGCGATCACAAATCCCTGCCAAAAAGCCGAACGTCGCTTTTTGATGAGCACGTCCACCACATCGCCGGGAGCTACGCGGCCTTCTACAAAAATGACGCGCCCCTCGGCATCGCGCCCCATGCCTTTGCCCTTGTCGGCCAAGCCGGTGATGAGCAAATTCTCTACGATCTTCTTTTTTCTCTTGCGTCCCATAAGCGGCTGCAAAAGTAGCAAATTTAATGGTTCGCCATGAACGGGTAAATCCCTATCTTTGCAAGACTAAAGATACGGCATGAGTACGAAGGAACAGATGAAATTGATACGCAATTTTTGCGTCATTGCGCATATTGATCACGGCAAGAGCACCTTGTCGGACCGCCTCTTGGAATATACCAATACCATCTCCCAGCGGGATATGCAGGACCAGGCTTTAGACAACATGGACCTGGAGCGCGAGCGCGGCATCACGATCAAGAGCCATGCCATACAGTTGAATTATCACCGCAAGGAGGATGGACAAACCTATACCTTCAACCTGATTGACACGCCCGGGCACGTGGATTTCTCCTATGAAGTCTCCCGCTCCATCGCTGCCTGTGAGGGCGCCCTGCTGCTGGTAGATGCCACCCAGGGTATTCAGGCACAAACCATTTCCAACCTCTACCTCGCTCTGGACCAGGGGCTGGAGATCATCCCCGTCGTGAATAAAATAGACATGCCCAATGCCATGGTGGAGGAGGTCTCCGATCAAATCGTCGAGCTGATCGGCTGTGAACCGGAGGACATCATCCCTGCCAGCGGCAAAACGGGGGAGGGCGTGCCCGATATTCTGGAGGCCATCGTGCAGCGCGTGCCGCCGCCCGAAGGCGAGCCCGAAGCTCCTTTGCAGGCGCTCATTTTCGACTCTGTCTTCAATTCTTATCGCGGGGTCATCGCCTATTTCCGCATCGTGAATGGCGTGTTGCGCAAAGGCGATAAGGTGCGTTTTGTAAACACCGGCAAGGAATACGAGGCCGACGAAATCGGTATCCTGCGCATGGATATGGTGCCCAAAAAAGAACTCGGCACCGGCAATGTGGGTTACATCATCACGGGCATCAAAACTTCCCGCGAAATCAAAGTGGGGGATACGATCACCCATGTGGAGCGCCCCTGCGAAGAGGCCATCCAGGGCTTTGAAGACGTGAAGCCTATGGTCTATGCGGGCATTTTCCCCATTGACAATGACGAATATGAGGATTTGCGCGACAGCTTAGAAAAACTGCAACTCAACGATGCTGCTCTGGTCTTTGAGCCGGAGACTTCCGTGGCGCTCGGCTTTGGCTTTCGCTGCGGCTTTCTCGGCATGTTGCACTTGGAAATCGTGCAGGAGCGGCTGTCGCGGGAATTTGACATGGAGGTCATTACGACGGTGCCCAACGTTTCCTATTATGCCTACACCAAGCGGGGCGAAAAGTTGACCATCCACACGCCCGGCGATATGCCCGACCCCACTTTGCTGGACTATATCGAAGAGCCCTACATCCGCGCCCAGATGATCACCAAGCCCGACTTCATAGGGCCCATCATCACGCTTTGCTTAGAAAAGCGCGGAACACTGCTCAACCAACTCTACCTCACCTCCGATCGCGTAGAGCTGAGCTTCGAGCTGCCTCTGGCCGAGATCGTCTTCGACTTTTACGACCGCCTCAAATCCATCTCGCGGGGCTATGCCTCCTTCGACTATACCCCCATAGACTACCGCCGCTCCGACCTGGTCAAACTGGACATCCTCCTCAACGGCGAGCCTGTGGATGCGCTCTCTGCCCTGGTACACCGCAGCAAGGCCGAAGCCTTTGGCCGCAAAATCTGCAAAAAACTGAAAGAACTGCTGCCCCGCCAGCAATACAAAATTGCCATACAGGCATCCATAGGCGCCAAAGTCATCGCCCGCGAAACCATCTCCGCCCTGCGCAAAGACGTAACCGCCAAGTGCTACGGAGGCGACATCACCCGCAAGCGCAAGCTGTTGGAAAAGCAGAAAAAGGGCAAGAAAAAAATGCGCCAAATAGGCAAGGTGCAGGTGCCGCAGAAGGCTTTTTTGCAGGTGCTGAA
>JALVES010000328.1 GCA_027030635.1 Saprospiraceae bacterium
CCGCCCCCCCCCTCAATGACACATAGGCATCTCATGCATGGCGTCCCACAAATAAAAATCAGCGGGCAGGTGAAAATTGAGGCCGCGCAGGATGAACAGGACTGCCATCAACACCAGCAGGGCGGGCAGCATTTTTTGCAGATAGCGGCGAAAGCGCAGGCTGAGCAGATGCCCTGCCATGGAAGTGGTGAGCATCAAAGGCAAAGTGCCCAAGCCAAAAAGGCCCATATAGAGCGCCGCAGAAAGCGGATTGCCGGTAGAAACGGCCCCGACGACGGCCATGTAAACCAGGCCACAGGGCAGCAGGCCGTTGAGCAGGCCGATGAGAAAGAAAGAAGGGCTGCTGTCTATCTTCAGCAGCCTGGCCAACTGCATCTTCAGACGCGTCAACGGCCCGCTGAAGAGCTTGCTGTGAACAAAATATTTCTCTAAGTCCAAGGAAAAAAAAGCCAGCAGCAGCATCATAACTCCCAGCACAATGGACAGGGCAGATTGATATCCGGCCAGAAATACCCCCTGACCGATAAAGCCAAAGAGCAGGCCTAACAGCATATAAGTAAAAGCGCGGCCCAGGTTGTACTTCAAGGCGTTGAGCACAGCAAGAGCGCGGTTTCGTTTGCCGTAAGGCAGAGCCAAAGCAATCGGACCACACATGCCTACACAGTGTACGCTGCCGAGCAAACCTATGAGAAAAGCCGTCCAGAGAAGCATGCTATTGGATGTTAATCTCCTCTTCCATGTAGTACCCCAGCCCGTTGGACGTCCAATCTACTTTGACCTTCCAATAACCGGGCAGGAGGTCCTGCACTTCGATAAACTGGATGCCCGCCGTATCGGGCTGCACGGAGTAGTGCCTGTCGAGCGAAGCATCAGATGCTCTGTAAAGATGGATATCCCCCTCGGGGCTCATGGAGCGGGGGAAATACACCATCACCAGCTTTTGCTCTTTGATATACTGCACACCCACGGCTTCTCCAAGAGCTTCCGTGCGCTTCACTTTGTCGTGTTTTTCCTGATAATGGATGTCTTCTGTGTAATAATCATCGCGTACCAGAGCGTGGTCTATGCTTCGCGATTTAATGACGGCATACACCAGGCTAAACACAAAGAGGGCAAACACCAATGCAATGCCCGTACCCCAATGAAATCGAATCTTCATGCGGAGAAATTTTTGAAGGGCCTTACACGCTCAACTGCCGTGCAAAGCCCCTCCTTTTACCTGACGGGGCCGAGGAAAGTCGTCTTGGCCCTGTCAACAACTTTATCGTTAGAAAGAACTTTCACATGTAGAACAGTCTTCCTCGATTTGAGTTGATCTTTGGGGATGTCTATAAACATCACGCCTTTAACCACATCGCCGGCCTTTGCCACGGGCTGAATATCGCCAACAATGCGAAAGCGGATGCCTTCAATTTTCTGCCCTTCGGTGAGTTCAAACTCAATGGGCATGTCCTTGTCCGTCTTGTTGATTACCTCGTAATTATAGAGGTTGGAGATGTAGCCATCCTCGGTCTTTTGATAGAGCTGGCCGGGCGTGCGCAGCAGCAGCGTCTCCACCTCCGTGCGATGGCTCAGCATCAAAATATTGCCGATGACCAATAGCGCCAAAACAACTGAATAGGCAATGACGCGGGGAGTAAAAATTTTCTTCTCGCCTTTGACAATGCCGTTGTAGCTGTCATAACGAATAAGGCCGCGAGGCTTACCAATCTTATCCATCACGCCGTCGCAGGCATCTATGCAGGCCGTACAATTGATGCACTCCAACTGCGTGCCGTTGCGAATGTCTATGCCTGTGGGACAAACCTGAACGCAAAGTTTACAATCTATACAGTCGCCTCGTTTTTCCGTATCGCTGTCGGCAGAGCCTTTGCGCAATTTGCCGCGGGGCTCGCCTCTCACAAAATCATACGCAATCACCACCGTATCTTCATTGATCATCACTCCCTGCAAACGGCCGTAAGGACAAATGGCAATACACACCTGCTCCCGCATATAGGCAAAAACGCCAAAGAAAACAAAAGAAAAAAGAATAAGTGCAATAAACCCACGCCAATGCTGACTGATGGGCTCAGAGGCTATTTGAAAAACGCGATCAACGCCTATGATGTAAGAGAGAAAAACATTGGCGATAATTACTGCAATGAGAAAAAAGATGCCGAGTTTCAGTCCTTTCTTAAAAATTTTCTCTGCAGTCCAGGGGGCTTTCGCCAAACGCCTTTGTGCCTTGGCATCGCCCTCAATGAGATACTCGATCTTGCGAAAGACCATCTCCATGAAAATGGTTTGCGGGCATATCCAGCCACAGAAAATG
>JALVES010000329.1 GCA_027030635.1 Saprospiraceae bacterium
TAACAATGGTTCATTAAGTTTTGAGATGGCAATATGCCCAAGGTTCAGCAAATATCCAATGCATCTTTTATTTTTTCAACTCAGGCTTGATTTCAAAGTTGCATAAAATAAATGACACCATCTGACAATTGAACCTTCCTTAAAACCCGCGGAAACCCGCGTCATCCGCGTCATCCGCGTTCTATCATGTCACTATTGACGGTAGGCAACAATGCCGTAATAGAACGCGGATTTTCGCGGGTGCGGCGGATTTTCGCGGGTTTAAGCTGATTCAACTTGATAGCTTGGTTTCTGATGAAGACAGGTGGCTAAAAATTTAATGAACCATTGAATTAAAAAAGTACGTCAAAATTGACTTTCTTTGTCCCGAACTTATGACAACCACTATCTAATGAGAATACTACCACTCCTCCTCTCACTCCTCCTCCCCTTAAGCACCCAAGCTCAACTGCTCTCGCCCGCAGCATACCTCGGGGATTATCCTGCCCAATTCACACCGCACCATCGCGTGCTCGACTACTTCAAATACGTAGCCGACAACAGCCCCCGCGTAGAGCTGGTGCAATACGGTCTCACCAACGAGGGCCGTCCCCTCATGCTGGCTTTTGTCAGCACACCGGAAAACCTCAAAAACAGGGAAAACATCCGGCAAAACCACCTGAAGCGGGCGGGCGTACTTCAGGGCGAGCCCGACAGCGACTTCAGCCCCGCCATCACCTGGCTGAGCTTTGGCGTCCACGGCAACGAGGCGGGAGCCACGGAAAGCTCCATGCGCGTCCTCTGGAATCTCGCCGGCGGAAAAATGGACAAATACCTGCAAAACAACCTCATCATCATAGACCCCGCCATCAATCCGGATGGCTTTGCCCGCTATGTCAACTGGTACCGCTCCGTCAGCGGCTTCTTTCCCATCCCCGAGCACGAAGCCCGCGAGCATCACGAACCCTGGCCGGGCGGGCGCGTCAATCACTACTACTTCGACCTCAACCGCGACTGGGCCTGGGCCACCCAGGCTGAAAGCCGCCAACGCCTGCTCGCCTACAACCACTGGCTGCCTCACATCCACGTGGATTTCCACGAGCAGTACCCCGACAATCCCTACTACTTTGCCCCCGCTGCCCAGCCCTTCCACGACTACATCACAGCCTGGCAGGCCGAGTTCCAAACCACCGTCGGCAGAAACAACAGCCGGGCCTTCGACCAGGAGGGCTGGCTCTACTTCACCCGCGAAATTTTTGACCTGCTCTATCCCTCTTATGGCGATACTTACCCCATTTTCAACGGAGCCATCGGCATGACTTACGAGCAGGCCGGCCACGGCATCTCCGGCCGGGCCATTCTCATGGAAAACGGCGACACCCTCACCCTGGCCGATCGCATCGCCCACCACACGGCCACCGCCCTGCGCACCATTCAGACGGCCTCCGAAAACGCCTCGGAATTGGAAAGCCATTTCGCCGAACACTTTCGCAAAACAGCTAAAAACCCTCCGGGTGCTTATCGAAGCTACCTCATCAGCTACGAAAACGGCCGCGACAAACTGCAATCGCTCATCCGCCTGCTCGACCTGCACGGCATCCGCTACGGCGCCCTCGGCCAAAGCCGCACGCTCAGCGGCTTCGACTACCGCACAGGCCAGGAACTCAGCCGCAAGGCCGATGCCCGCGACCTGGTCATCCCCGTCAATCAGCCCAAGGCCACCCTCATACAGGTCTTGTTCGAGCCGGAAACCCATGTGCCCGATTCCCTGACCTACGACATCACGGCCTGGTCACTGCCCTTTGCCCGCGGCTTGCAGGCCCTCGCCCTCAAGACCGAAATACAGCCCGCTTCGCCCTTCGTGCTCGACTCGCCGGTCTGGCAGCAGCCTCGCGATGAGGAGGCCTATGTGTATGTATTTCCCTGGAAGAGCTATCGCGATGCCCGCTTCCTCGGCGCCCTGCTGCAGGCCGGGCTTGCTGTGCGCTACGCCCAAAAGCCCTTTACGCTTCAGGGCCACGCCTTCGATCGCGGTACGCTCATCCTGACTCGCGCCGACAACCGCAAAAAGACCGATTTTCACCGCAGCGTACAGCGCATCGCACGGGAGGAAGAGCGCGATTTCTATGCCTTCGCCGGCGGCTTCAGCGATTTGGGCCCCGACATGGGCTCCGAATCTATGCACTTCATCAAGGCCCCGCGCGTACTCCTGCTCGGAGGCTCCTCCGTAGATGCCAATGCTTTTGGACACTGCTGGTACTACTTCGACCAGGTACTCCACTATCCGGTAACGGTCATGGAGACCAACAAAATCGGCCGGCTGCCTCTA
>JALVES010000330.1 GCA_027030635.1 Saprospiraceae bacterium
CAACGGACAACCGACAACCGACAACCGACAACCGACAACAAATTTGCCCGATTTCACCGATTTCACCGATTCAACCGATTTAACCGATTCAACCGATTCAACCGATTCAACCGACAACAGACAACCGACAACCCTACTCATTATAATGCACATACCTCTTCAAATTTCGGTCTTCGCAAATATACGAAATTCCCGGGCCGTAGATGTCTATGTAGTCTTGATAGACCTTATCGCAATTTTTCTCGTTGTAGTGATTGACGATGACCAGTTTCCCGGCGCTGAGGAAGCTTTTGGCACCGGCTTCATCCCACCAGTTTTTGTCGTTGTTGTAGGATTCGTACAGGACGCCGTCGAAGCCGGAGGCTCCTTCTACGGTGTTTTTGGCCATGCACTTCATACCCTTTTGGTGGACGTAATCACAAAGGGCATTGAAATAATCTATGGCCTGCTGGGCTGTAGCCTGAAAGCCATAGGTTGCGCGCAAATCGTCATCAAACGCCCAGTCCATGTTATCGAACTCCACCCAGTCGCAGCCCCAAGCTGCCAGGCTGTCTATGCGGGCCTTCATCACATCCAAAATACCGGTGGTGGTTTCGTTGACGAAATATTCGCCGGGCCACTGGCCCCAGGGCGTGCTTACCAGATAAGGCTGCAACTGATCAAAATCGGCACGCCAGTCTTCGCCCGTGCCGATGCTGATGTAGCCGCCTACCTCATTGCCCCCGGCTTTGATGTCATCTACATAAGAGGCCACATCTCCGTCAAAGGGGTCCACAAGCACATAAGCGCCTCGCGCCTGCTGCAAAATGTCCTCAATTTTATCGGCCTCATAATTCTCCTGATAAGCCTCGTTGTAAACCGGCACAGCCTGATCATTGCCCTGAGGCTTGGGATCATCCGTACCATTGCAATTGGAAAAAATGAAAAGAAGCGACAAAAGCAAAACTGAAAATTTCATGGGAATGTTTTTGAATACGAGGGTTCATTAAGTAAAATTACTCCAATAACAACAGCCCCCTCGCCAAAATCTCACCGGATTCTGCAGCGGCCTTCCACAGATAGGCGCCCTTTGAGAGGCCCTCCGCTTTCTGCTGAGAAAGATTGAGCTGAAGTGTTCCCGCCTTTGCGGGAAGCGGCGTTTCATAAAGCAAACGTCCTGATAAATCATATAATTGCCAACGCAAAGCCCTTAAATGGCCGATAGCCGACCAATGCAGCTGAATGTCTCCCTCAGAGGGATTTGGCGAAAGCCCAAAAAAGAAATCCTCCGATACATTTGCCGTTGATGTCAACAGAGGCACTTCCAAAATTTGCTCCAAAGTACAGCCATGGGCATCCGTTAAAGTCAAGCCGTAAAAACCCGCCGGAAGCATTTCCAAAAGTGCTGTGGTGTCGCCGGTGGACCAAAGGTAGCTGTAAGGCGATACGCCACCCGAAGCCTGCACCAGTATCTCCCCATCCGATTGATCGGGGTGAGCACCGGTGATGAGGCTGTCTATGTCTAAGGGCGGCGGGGCTGATAGCTCCAAAGGCGGCAACTCCAACACACAACTCAGCGAATCGGCCACCACACAAGTATAAATACCGGCAGACAAACCCGAGGGGTCTTCCTCAAAAGAGCCGTTCGACCAAATGAAATCATACGGGGGCGTACCTCCTGAAATAGTAATGTCAATGGCGCCATCCTGCGAATCGCTGCAAAGCACAGGCGTGAGCGCCACGTCTAAAAGAGAAAGCGGCGCATCCGGCTGCAAAATGGCAATGCTGTCCATTTCTATCAGGCAGCCCGCTGCGTCTTCCAGTACAAAACCATACCAGCCCGCAGACAGCATCTCCCTGTTTTCCTCAGTGGCGCCATCATTCCAAAGCAAGTCGTAAGGAGGCAGGCCGCCGTCAATGGTAAGCGCTATCCATCCAAGAGAATCGCCAAAACAGTAATTATCTTGTTTAATAACTGCAACCTGGAGGCTGTCAGCCGGTTCTGTCAGCACATAAGGCCCGTTTTCGGCAGTACAGCCCCGCGCATCCGTAACCGCCACCATATAGACCCCCGCAGGCATGTTCTGCGGAGCCTGCCCTGTGGAAAATAAAACGCCAAGTGTATCCGTCCAGAAAATCTCATAAGGCGCCAGGCCTCCCGTGATCTGCACGCCCAAAGAACCCGAGCTGTCGCCTTTGCAGGCAATGTGTTGAATAAGACTTTGATCGGGCGTCAGCAAAAGAGGCTGGGGCAAAATCACGGGCAGCGAATCCAGCACAGCCACACAACCGTTGTTGTCAGTAAGCGTGATTTGATAAATGC
>JALVES010000331.1 GCA_027030635.1 Saprospiraceae bacterium
CGCCGAAATTGCCAAAAAGGCCTATAAAGAAGACAAAACCCTTAAAGAAGCCGCCCTCGAACTGAGCTACCTCACGGAAGAAGAATTCGACCAGTGGGTGCGCCCCGAAAAAATGGTTGGCCATTTAAACCTCAACGCATGACCTCTTTTTCTTCTTCGGCTTTCGCCAAACGCCACAATGGCCCGCTGCCTGCGGAAACCCGCCAAATGTTGGAAACCGTCGGCGCTTCCTCCCTGGAAGAACTGATCGAACAAATCATCCCCGCAGACATCCGCCTGCAGCGGGAACTCTCGCTGCCCGAGCCCCTCACAGAAGGGGAGTACCTCAAACACCTGCGCAGCCTCGCCGGCAAGAATCAGGTGTTTAAATCGCATATCGGACAAGGCTATTACGAAACGCAGATGCCGGCAGTCATCCAACGCAACATCCTGGAAAATCCGGGCTGGTACACCCAGTACACGCCCTATCAGGCAGAGATCGCCCAGGGACGATTGGAGGCGTTGATGGTGTACCAGACCATGCTGATAGACCTGACGGGCCTGCCGCTGGCCAATGCTTCTCTGCTCGATGAGGGCACGGCAGCAGCCGAAGCCATGCTGATGTTTTACCACCTCAAAAACAAGCGCGTCAAGGGCGAGCCCATACGTCGCTTTTTTGTGGATGAAGGTGTTTTCCCGCAAACGGTAGAGGTCTTGTCTATGCGTGCCGAGCCCCAAGGCATAGAAATTGTGAAAGGCAAGTGGCAGGAGTTTGAGCCGGATGCCTCTTTCTTCGGCGCCCTGTTGCAATACCCCAATGCCCGTGGAAGTGTGGAAGCATACGGCGCTTTCGCGCAAAAGGTGAAAGAGGCAGGCGCTTATGTAGCCGTAGCCACCGATCTGATGGCGCTCACCCTGCTCGAAGCGCCGGGGCACTGGGGAGCAGATGTGGCCGTGGGCAGCACTCAGCGTTTTGGGTTGCCCATGTTTTTTGGCGGGCCTCATGCGGGCTTTTTCACTTGCAAAGAAGCGTTCAAGCGCCAGATGCCGGGTCGCATCATCGGCCTGACGGTGGATGCCCAGGGCAAACAGGCTTATCGCATGGCTTTGCAAACCCGCGAGCAGCACATCCGCCGCGAAAAAGCCACTTCCAACATTTGCACGGCACAGGCCTTGCTGGCTATTTTATCGGGCATGTATGCCGTTTGGCACGGGCCCGAAGGCTTGCGCCAAATGGGGGAGCGCATCCACAGCATGGCCGTTCGCCTCAGCGAAGGACTGAAAACCCTGGGCGTTGAGCAGGAGAATGAACACTTCTTCGACACCCTCAGCATCCCGATGAGCGATGAGCAGCAGCAGACCGTCCGGCGTTTTGCGGAAGCTGAAAAAATCAACCTCTTTTACGCCAAAGGCCGCATCTGTGTCAGTATGAACGAGACCGATTCGGAAGAAGATGTGAAAAAACTGTTGAACATTTTTGCGCAGGCTGTAAATGCCACTGAGACGAACCCGCCCGAGACTGAAAAAAAGGCCATTCCCGAAGCGCTCCGCCGCCAAAGCGAATACCTGACGCATCCCGTCTTCAACGAGTATCGCAGCGAAACGGAGATGATGCGCTACATCAAACGCCTTGAGCAGAGGGATTTGTCTTTGATGCAATCCATGATCCCGCTGGGCAGTTGCACCATGAAGCTGAACGCCGCCGTAGAACTCTTACCCGTCACCTGGCCCGAATGGGCGAACATCCACCCCTTTGCTCCCGAAGAGCAGACGCAGGGCTACCGCGAGATGATTGGCGCTTTGGGCGATTACCTGACGGAGATCACGGGCTTTTCGGCCTGCTCTTTCCAGCCCAACTCGGGCGCCCAGGGAGAGTTCACGGGCTTGCTGTGCATACGGGCGTACCATCGCGACCGGGGCGATGAACAGCGCAATGTCGCCTTAATTCCCTCTTCCGCTCACGGCACCAATCCCGCCAGCGCGGTGATGGCAGGCATGAAAGTCGTCGTGGTGCAATGCGATGCGTCAGGCGATATTGATGTGGATGATCTGCGGGCCAAAGCAACAGAATACGCAGAGCATTTGGCAGCCCTCATGGTTACCTATCCCTCCACACACGGCATTTTCGAACAGCGCATCCGCGAAATTTGTGAGATCGTACACGAAAACGGCGGTCTGGTCTATATGGACGGCGCCAACATGAATGCCCAGGTGGGCTTTACGAGCCCCGGCATGATTGGGGCCGATGTTTGCCATTTGAATCTGCACAAGACTTTTGCGATTCCGCATGGAGGTGGCGGCCCGGGTGTGGGGC
>JALVES010000332.1 GCA_027030635.1 Saprospiraceae bacterium
GCGCGAGGGCAAAACACCTGCGCAGATTTCTGTGCCGGATGCATACAAATCGCTACAAGGCATGTGGGATTTGCAGTTCAGCTACGACATGAGCGCTTCAGGACAGTTTGCGCTCTCCAACGGCATTTATGCCAATGGGGAATTCTGGGCGGCCGAGTGGAACACCGACACTCTGGTGCGCTTCGACCACGATGGCAACTTCATAGAGTGGTTTACGATCGCCGGCCTCAACTCCGTGCGGGGCATGACCTGGGATGGCAGCTCCATCTGGATGGCCAACAACAGCACAACCATCTATGCCGTTGATCCCAACACCCAACAGATCACCTCTACCATCAACCTAAACCTTTCGGAAGGTGCCCGTTTTCTCAGCTATGACCCTACGGCTGACAACGGCAACGGAGGTTTCTGGACGGGCAACTTCAACACCGACATCTTTCTCGTCAGCATGAGCGGTGGAGTACTGACTACCATCCCGCAAAGCACACACACCCTCGGTGGCATGTATGGCGCTGCCATTGATAACAGCAGCCCGGGAGGGCCCTACCTCTGGATTTTCCACCAGGCTGGCCCGCCCAATGACGCCCTCATCACTCAATTGCAACTCCCTGCCGGTACGCCCACGGGCGTTGCCCGCAATGTAGAATTTGACTTGGGCACTTCCGGCTACCTCGCCGGCGGACTCTTCATTACCGATGAGTGGAGCGGAGACGGCACCCTCACCCTCGGCGGCCTCGCACAGGGAGCACCTGACTACCTCTTCGGCTATGAGCTCTCTTTCCAGCCTGGCGACCCCATCAATGTGGGTACTGAGGAAATTCTGAGCCTGGCATCGGGCTGCCAACTCAGCGATGCAGAACAGGTGCAGGTGCGTATCTCCAATGACGGCCCCATCACGGCCTCCGATCTGCAGCTCCAACTCTACCTCGACGACCAACTCATCGCCGAAGAAACTTATGCAGGCCCGCTCATGCCGGGAAACACCTACGACTATACCTTTGATGCCACGCTTGACCTCAGTACGCCCCAGGTTTATCAGGTCTCCGTCTTCACCTCCACCGAGGGCGACATCAACAACGCCAACGATCGCGCTCAGAAAACCATAGCCTCTAAAGTCTATGCCTACACTCCGGTTTCTGACAACTTCGACAGCTATGAAGTGGGAGATTACCTCTTCACAGACTTCTATAACGTCGGCAAAATCACCTTTTTCGCCAACAGCGGCACAACGCCCTCCAGCGATACCGGCCCCTCGGGCGACCTGACCGGCAACGGAAACTACATCTACATGGAAGCTTCCGGCTTCGACCCGGGAGACCAAGCCATACTCACTACCAACTGCCTGGACCTGACTACCGTTGAAGACCCCCAACTCATTTTCTACTACCACATGTACGGCAGCGGCATAGGCTACCTCTCTGTGAATATCACAGATGAGAGCGGCTCTACGGCTAATCTCTTCCTGCAGGAAGGAGAAGCTCAAAGCAGCAGCACGGATGATTGGATTCCCGCCCTCATTGATCTCAGCCCCTACAGCGGACAAATCGTGGAAATCACCTTCACCGGCGAAATCGGCACCGGAGGCTCTGCCTTCCGCTGCGATATAGGGCTGGATGAAATCAACATCACGGGATGCGGCATCATAGAGGCCGGAGCCACAATCACCCCGCCCTCCGGAGGCAATCCCGGCAGCATCAGCCTGAACCCCTCCGGCGGAACGCCTCCTTTTACTTACCAATGGAGCACCGGAGATACCGGCCCCTCCATCAGCATCCCTGCAGATGGCAACTACTCCGTAGTCATCACCGATGCCAATGGCTGTTCCACAACGATTGACTTCAACGTCGTCAAAGTTTCAGACATCAATGGCCTGAACCGCTTCGACATTTCCCCCAACCCCGTTGAAAGCGAAATGCGCATAGATATAGAAGCCGACCTCAGCGGAAATGCCCGCTTAGAATTGCTCGACCTCACCGGACAGAGCCTGCGCCTGCTCTGGGAAGGCCCCATCCAGACCTTCTCTGCAAGCGCTTTCGACCTCGGCAAACTACCCGCCGGCCTGTATTTCATCGCACTTTCCATGGAAGGTCGCGATGCCCTGGATACCAATGCCTCCACAAGCAGAAGGATAAGTACCAAGCGGATAATCGTCCGTTAAGCAAATAGAAAAGACCCAAAAGCAACCTTTTGGGCTTTCTAACTGTATTAAATGGTAAGTGTTGCTGCGCAACACTTACCATTTTTTTTATTTGTTCACGAAAAATTCGACTGTTATGAAAAAGAACATGGGCT
>JALVES010000333.1 GCA_027030635.1 Saprospiraceae bacterium
AGACCCCGAAGCCCCCTTCTTTAAAGCTGCTGATTATGGGGTGGTGGGGGATCTTTTTGAGGTGGTGCCGAGGTTGATTGAGGCGGTGAAGGCGCGGAGTGTCTAATGTGGAACGCAAGCGTTCTAATGTGGACGCTTCGCGTCTAATGTGAAGCGCAAGCGCTCTAATGTGATTTTACGCTCGCTTCGCATCGCGTAATACATACTGAAGATAGCGCGATGCGTAAGCGAGCGTAAAATCACATTAGAGGCCGCAGGCCTCCACATTAGAGCCGCAGGCTCCACATTAGACGCTTCGCGTCCACATTAGAACGCGAAGCGTTCCACATTATGCGCTTCGCGCCCACATTTCCCAAAACTTTCTTACCTTTGCGCCCGCTGTAACTGATTTTCGCAATCACCAACGGTTAAAAACAACATTATGCCAGAGTATTTGCCCAAAGAGAAGATCGAGGAGATCTTCCAGGAGTATGGCGGCGACGCCAGGAACACAGGCTCTATTGAAGGACAGATTGCCTTGTTCACTTATCGAATTCAGAATCTTTCCAAGCATTTGCACGAAAACAAGAAGGACCATGCTTGCCGCAGGGCCTTGTTGAATTTGGTGGGTAAGCGCAAGCGCTTGCTGCGTTATCTCAGCAGGAAAGACATCAATGCTTACCGCGAGTTGATCAAGAAACTCAACATTCGTGGCTAATTTTTTTTGAGGCGGAGGTGCAAAGGGCATCTCCGTCTCTTTCTTTTTTAAAGACTTTATTTCATGGGAAAACAGATTCCTATTACCACATCCTTTACCCTGCCTGACGGGCAGGAAGTCATCATTGAAACCGGAAAACTCGCCACTCAGGCCGACGGTTCTGTGGTGGTACGCATAGGCGACACCATGCTTTTTGCATCGGTGGTCTCTGCCAAAGAAGCCAAAGAAGGCCAAAGTTTTTTTCCCCTTTCTGTGGATTATCAGGAAAAGTTTGCTGCCGCAGGGCGCATTCCGGGAAATTTCTTTCGGCGTGAAGCACGCTTGTCCAATTACGAAATTCTCATTTCCCGCCTGGTAGATAGAGCCATACGGCCTCTGTTTCCGGAAGGGTATATGAATGAAACCCAGATCATTCTCAACCTGATATCAGGCGAGGAGCAGGTTTTACCCGATGCTTATGCAGCCCTCGCTGCTTCAGCAGCCCTCGCTGTGTCTGACATTCCCTTTGCGGGGCCTATTTCGGAGGTTCGTGTGGCGCTTATAGACGGCGAATACAAAGTAAACCCCACCCGTGCAGAGGTCGAGAAAGCCGAGTTGAGCATCATCGTTGCTGCTACCATGGACAACATCACCATGGTGGAAGGCGAGGCCAAAGAGGTCTCGGAGCAAGTCTTGATCGAAGCCATGCGTATAGGCCATGAAGCCATCAAAACGCAAATACAGGCCCAGCTTGACCTGGCTCAAAAGGTAGGTGAAAAGGCCCTCAAAAAGCGCGAAGTGGTATTGCCCGAAGAAGATGAAGAAGTGCGCAGCTGGGTTAAAGAAAAAGCCCAAAGTGGCATCTATGAGATCGCCAAAGCCTTTCTCGATAAGCAAAGCCGCAAAGCGCGTTTCGAAGAACTCAAGAAAAAAGTCGCAGAACAATACGCAGAGGAAAAAGGCGAGGAACAGGCAGAAGAAAAAGCAGAATTCCTCGACCGCTATTTCGATAAGCTCAAAAAAGAAGTCATCCGCAACATGGTCATGGATGAGCGCATTCGCCTCGATGGCCGCAAACTGGATGAAGTGCGCCCGATATGGTGCGAAGTGGATTATTTGCCTTCTGCCCACGGTTCCGCCATTTTTAACCGCGGAGAAACGCAAGCGCTTTGTACCGTTACCCTCGGCACCAAGCTCAACGAACTCATGGTGGACAATGCGCTGCTGATGAGCTACGAAAACTTCATCCTGCACTACAACTTTCCGGCTTATTCCGTCGGTGAAGTGAAACCCATGCGTGGTCCGGGACGCCGTGAGATAGGCCACGCCAATCTCGCTGCACGCGCTTTGCGCCCGGTACTGCCGGATGACATGCCTTATACCTTGCGTATCGTTTCCGACATCATGGAGAGCAACGGCTCCTCTTCCATGGCAACGGTTTGCGGAGGTTCCCTGGCACTGATGGATGCCGGTATCAAGGTGAAGTCCGGTGTTTCGGGCATTGCCATGGGACTGATTTCCGATGGTGAGCGCGTAGCCGTGCTCAGCGACATTTTGGGTGATGAGGATGCCCTCGGCGATATGGATTTCAAAATCACCGGTACAGATAAAGGCATCACGGCCTGCCAAATGGATATCAAAATCGAAGGCATGAGCTATGAATTGCTCGAGCAGGCTCTGGAACAAGCCAGGCGCGGTCGTGCGCACATTCTGCAGGAAATGAACAAAACGCTCTCCGCTCCCCGCGAAGACTACAAGCCACATGCTCCACGCATCGTGGAAGTAATTATTGACAAGAGCTTCATCGGAGCTGTCATCGGCCCGGGTGGTAAAATCATTCAGCAATTGCAGGAGGAAACCGGCACCACCATCAACATCGAAGAGGTGGACAACAAAGGCATCGTAAACATCGCCAGCTCCAATGCCGAAGGCATCGAAAAGGCCGTAGCCAAAATTAAGGAAATTGCCTTTACGCCGGAAGTGGGCGACGTCTATGAGGCCGTGGTCAAAACCATCATGCCTTATGGCGTTTTTGTGGACTTCGCCGGAAAGAGCGGACTGCTGCACGTCTCCGAAATTGCCTACGAACGCATCGAAAAAGTCGAAGACGTCTTCAAAGAAGGCGATAAGGTCAAAGTCAAAATCATTGACATTGACCCGCGCACAGGCAAAATCCGCCTCTCGCGCAAAGTGTTGCTGCCACGCCCGGAAGGCATGCCCGAAGACCATCGCAAACAAGGAGGAGGAAACCGCCGCCATTCCGGGCGCAGGCCCCCGCGCGATAAGCGATAAAGCAAGTACTTTTACTCGTTTGCATGAAAAGCCGTGTGACTGCTGTCGCACGGCTTTTTGCATTTCGGGAACTTTTTGCAGCTCGAAAGCGTTGCATAAGAGGTGAGTTAGATTTTGTTTATTTTTGCCTTTGCGTCCCTGTGAACATATTAACCCCCTCTGCCTATGCGTCAACTGAAGATTACAAGTAAAATTACTTCTCGCGAAAGTCTTTCCTTAGATAAATACCTGAATGAGATTTCGAAAATAGAAATGCTGACTTCTGAAGAGGAAGCAGAATTGGCGCGCCGTATCAAAGAAGGAGATGAAGAAGCCTTGGAACGGCTGACAACCGCCAACCTTCGCTTTGTGGTCTCCGTAGCCAAAAACTACCAAAACCAGGGCTTGTCGCTTACCGACCTGATCAATGAGGGCAATGTGGGCCTTATCAAAGCAGCCCGCCGCTTTGACGAAACGCGGGGCTTTAAATTCATCTCTTATGCCGTCTGGTGGATTCGCCAATCCATCTTGCATGCCATCGTTGAAAACGCCCGCATCGTGCGCATGCCCGTAAACAAAGTGGCCTCCTACAACAAAGTCAATCAGGCTTACGCCAAATTCATTCAGGAGCACGAACGCGAACCCTCTTACGATGAACTGGCAGAAATCTTAGACATCAAACCCTCTGAGGTCGCTACCATTTTGCGCAGTGGCCGCCACATCTCCATGGATGCTCCACTGGGGCGCAGTGAAGACGGCGATGGCACCTTACTGGATGTACTCGCCTCAGATGAAAGCCTCAGCCCTGACCTCAAGGTCGTAACAGAAGCCCGCAGGCAGGAAATCATGAACAGCCTGCGCGTCCTTTCTCCCCGTGAAAGAGAAATCATCATTGCCTATTTTGGCTTAGATACCGGTAAGCCTTTGAATTTACACGAAGTAGGCGATCTCTTTGGCCTGACGCGCGAACGCACACGCCAAATCAAAGACCGGGCCCTGCGTCGCTTGCGCAAAGTCTATAACCGACGTTCACTAAATCACCTGCTGGAACTGTAGAACATGAAAAAACACTTTTGGCTTTTGCTCTTGGGAAGCCTTTTGGGGAGCTTTTATGCCTGCCGGGAAAAAACTCCTCATCACATTACACCGCCGGAAGTTTCCGGTACGCAGACCGGCACTGCAACACCTTCTGAAAACTCTTTGCTGACTACCCGCGCCCTGGTAACCATAGATTACCTGAGAGTCCGCCGGCAACCCGATCTGAACGCAGCAGAGATCGGCCATCTGCGACTCGGAGAGGCGGTTCCCCTTACCGGAGAAATTACGCAATTCACCTCGCCCATTCGCCTGCGAGGCCTGGCTTATCAAGACCCCTGGGTTGGCTTAATCTTACCGGATGGAAAACGCGGATGGGTCTATGGCGGAGGCCTGGGCTTTCGTGGCATGGAGCAATCCGTTCTCGCAGAAACCCTGATCAAAAAACGGCTCGAGCATTTTCTTGGAGCCTCCCTGGCAGAAGAACTGCGCTCCTATGCACAGCACTTCAACGAAGTTCGCTGCGACTCTACAGCATTTGCCGAAAGGCAAAAGAAAGCACTCGTCCTGCAAAAGCAAATCGAAAAGGCCCTGAACCGCCATTTTTCGCCAGGGAAATCTGCGGATTTACCGGACTTTTACTGGCTGGAATCCAATTTCCCTACTTTCTTTGTGCAGTATGACCGGCAAAACAGGCGATTGAGAATCTTTCAAAATTACAAAGCCCTGGCCCGCGAGGCGAAACGCTGTCCCGGCACAACGGACGATGCCCTGGCTGACTGGTATTTTTCACTCTACCCGCAGGATAGCCTGGAGGCAGATTTCCCCGTCTATGTGCTGAACGACCGCGAACAAAACAAGCGCTATAACACCCTGGGCGATGGCAAAACCCTCGCCGTTTTCAAGCGCATGCATGAGCTGTACATCAATTCTGATCGCTATGACGAACTGCTCCTGCAATGGAAAACCCGCTGGCTCAACGACCTGAAAAATCCCGATTTGCCCTTTTGGCATGCACCTGAAGATGCACATTCGGAAATAAACGCTATCTTGGCCTTGCATTCGCCCCTGTTTACGGAGGAGGAGCGGGGTTTTTTGCGTAGCTTGGCGGTGGGGGAGTGAAGGGGGGTAATGCGGACTATGGGGTAGAATGTGGACGCTTCGCGTCTAATGTGGAGCCTTCGGCTCTAATGTGGAACGCAAGCGTTCTAATGTGATTTTACGCTCGCTTCGCATCGCGTCACGCATACTAAAGATAAACGCGATGCGAAGCGAGCGTAAAACCATATTAGAGGCCGCAAGGCCTCCACATTAGAGCGCTTGCGCTCCACATTAGACGCGAAGCGTCCACATTCTACCCCCCCATATTCAATCAAAACCCTAACCTAACCTAACCTAACCTAAGCACACCATGCTAACAGCCCTCGCAGTCTTAACAGCCGCCGCAGCCGGAGCAGCCAGCATCGCGCTGGCTTTCAAGAACATCAAAGGCCTGCAGCCCGTTGGCCGCAGGTTGATCAGGGAACTGGCAGCTATGGAGAAGACCGTGCGGGCTCGCTATCCCGAATTGGCGCCTTTTACCGAGGAGGAGGTCAAATTGTTTTCTTTCAATATCCTTGAGCGTCAAAAACCACGGCGCAGGAGCCCTTTTGAAACGGGTTTGTTGGGGAACATCTTCCAGGAAGCCACCGTAGCCTATGCCCGCAAAAGATACAAAAGCCGCAGCTATCGCGAATTGATCTATGCCCGCACAGACAGGCATGAGTTTTATTACCGGGAGAGCAAGCGCGACGGCATCGAAGTGGCTATAGACGACAAACTCATTGGCTTTTTTGATCGCAGAAACAAACGCCTGCTCAAGCCCTCAAGAGAGGAGGCTTATATAGAAAGCCGCCCGGCAGCAGGAGAGCTGCTGACGCTGTTTTCTTCCAAAGGTAAAGAATTGGCCAGCGTTTATATGCGACCTGAAGAGGGAAACCCCAATCCAAGAGTTTTCGCGTTTGTCTCCCCGCTTACAGAAAAAGAGCATACACTTTTGCTCGCTTTTGCCATTTACTACGTACTTTCGCAACAGACTTAAGATATTTTTCTCATTTTGGCAGATTTTCCATGCCCGCAAACCCCGGTTTCCATGAAAAAGATTTTTTACCTGTTCTCATACACATGGGCTTGTCTCTTCCTGGCCCTTGCCGGCTGCAATCAACAAACGGTAAATTTTGACGAGAAGCGCTTTAGCGGTGCAGAATGGTCATTGCTGCAATGGAGCGCTTTCCGGGCTTATCCCGATGAGCAGGTACCTGTGCGTAAGTGGGCAGCAGCACAGGCCGCTTTGCGCACTTCCGTGCAAACGCGCAACACAGGGGCCGAGTGGGAGGGCATCGGCCCAAAGAATATCGGCGGGCGCACCTTGTCTCTTGCATTTCACCCCACAGATACGAATGTCATTTACATAGGCTCTGCCGGCGGAGGCCTGTGGAAAACGGAAACTGCCGGTCTTGGTGTTCAAGCCTGGGAGCGCGTTGAAACGGGCTTCCCCATACTCGGCGTGCCGGCCATCGCCA
This sequence comes from Saprospiraceae bacterium, assembly GCA_027030635.1. GTDB lineage: Bacteria > Bacteroidota > Bacteroidia > Chitinophagales > Saprospiraceae > WGBN01. The sequence continues at coordinate 6,544 of JALVES010000333.1, forward strand.
TCAATCCGCAAAACCCCGATGAAATGTACATCGGCACGGGCGAGGTCTATAATTACGATGCAGCAGCGCCGGGCATCGTCAATCGCGTTACGCGGGGCACTTATGGCATAGGCATCCTGAAAACCACAGACGGAGGCCAAACCTGGACCAAATCCCTGGATTGGGCGCTCGACGAAATGACCGGCGTACAGGATATCGCCATTGACCCGGTCAATCCCGCCACGGTTTTTGCCGCTACCACCGAAGGCTTATACCGCAGCGAGGATGCCGGTGAAAGCTGGGAAAAAATATTTCCACTCGAAATGGCCGTGGACATAGAGATAGACCCGGTTGAGCCCAATCGCATTTACGTCAGCTTTGGCAACTTCAACAGCCCCGGCTCAGGCATTTACCGAAGCTTAGACGGAGGCGAAAATTTCCAGCTTCTGACCAATGGTCTGCCCGCCAGTTATGGTGGAAAAACCTTGTTGAGTATAGCGCCTTCAGATCATCTGACCTTGTATGCCTCCATAGCAGATGCCTTCAGCGGTATAGGGCTTTATCGCTCTATGGATGGCGGTACTTCCTGGACGCAGATGAACGATTTTAATTACGCCACTTACCAGGGTTGGTATTCACATGATGTGGGCATACGGCCCGATAATCCAGACTGGATCGTTTTTGCCGGAGTAAATACTTATCTTTCAATAGATGGCGGAGTAAATCATACCGAAGTGGGCAACTGGTCGTTATGGACTTTTGGCCAGGTGCCGGTAGGCGGGCCCGAAGGGCCGCCTAATTACGTCCATGCAGATGTCCACGGCATCTATTTTCGCCCGGATAACCCCAACAGCGTATTCCTCGTTACAGATGGAGGCGTCTTTTACTCCGGCGATGCGGGATTAAGTTGGGAAGGACGCAACGGAAATTATCAAACACAGCAATTTTACGCCAATTTCAGCAATTCTGCATTGACGCCCGACCTCGCTATGGGAGGGATGCAGGACAATGCAACAGCCATTTACCTCGGCGATGATGCCTGGGTGCGTGTCCTCGGTGGCGATGGCATGGGAACGGCCATAGACCCTACAGATGACAACATCATGTATGGCTCAGCACAGTTCTTGTACCTGCTCAAATCTTTTGACCAGGGCATGAACTTTGACAGCTTCATCCGCCCTCCGGAAGCAGATGCGGAATTCAAGGCTTTCAACAGTCCTTTTGAGCTGGCTCCACAGAATCCGCAAACTATTTATGCGGGCTCAACACGCCTGTATCGCTCCGAAGACGGCGGGCTCACCTGGAGCGCTACCACAGCCTCGTCCATCGTTGGCGATCAAATTCCCATTTCTAAGATCGGGCTCTCTCCGGCAGATGAAAATTTGATCCTTTTGAGTCTGGTAGATTACTACGAGTTTACCAGCGCTTACGTCAGGCGCAGTGACGACCAGGGAGCGAGCTGGCAAACTGTCTCCGGCTTGCCCGATCGCATCGCCACGGATTTTGCATTCTCGCCCGATGATGCAAATGTGGCTTTTGCCGTTTTCAGCGGTTTTGGCACACCCCATGTCTATAAAACTGAAGATGGCGGAATGAGCTGGTTTGCCTCCGACGCGGGGCTGCCCGATGTGCCTGCCAATACCGTGTTGATAGACCCCTTTGAGCCTTCACACATCTATGTCGGAAACGACCTTGGCGTGTACGTCTCCACAGACGAGGGCAACAGCTGGGAGCCTTACATGGACGGCCTCCCCGCCGGCGTCCTTGCCATGGACCTGACGGTCTCCATTCCCGCGCTCAAGCTGAGATTGGCGACCCACGGGCATGGCGTTTATGAGGGAAACTTATTGAGCCAGACAGTTGGCACGGCAGAGCCCGAAGAGAAAGAAAACCGGTTTGTCATCTATCCCAATCCCGCCCGAGACCATTTTTCACTTCTCTGGAAGGGGGAAGAAGAACTTTCAGGAAAGTGGGTGCTTCGAGATGTAAAGGGCAGGGTAGTGGCCGGTGAAGAATCTGTCAGGCTTTCGCCAAATGCTGCCCATGAGGCAGAACTGACTCTTCCGGGCGGAACGTACTATCTGGAATGGCGCGATGAGAAGGAGCGTAAAGTGAGGCCTTTGGTTATCGTAAGGTAGGTGTGTTATTTTTTATTCTGCTCTTTTTCAACAATGGTTCATTAAGTTTTGAGATGGCAATATGCCCGGAATTCAGCGCATATCCAAATACTCCTTTTATTTTTTGTCAACTTAGGCTTGATTGCAAAGTGGCATAAAATAAATAACACCATCTGACAATTGAACCGTCCTTAAAACCCGCGGGAACCCGCGTCATCCGCGTCATC